>NZ_JBHVST010000036.1:0-95046 GCF_042885015.1 Streptomyces sp. NPDC058086
TGATCGCCGTGGACCCCCGCAACACCTCCCGCACCTGCCCCGCATGCGGGCACACCGCGAAGGAGAACCGGCCCACACAGGAGAAATTCCACTGCATCGCCTGCGGCCACCACGCCCACGCCGACACAGTGGCAGCCACCAACGTCCTACGGGCCGGGCTGGTCCGCCGCAACGCCAACCCGGCATAGCGAGAAGCCCCCGGCTTCAGCCGGAGGAGGAGTCACGGATGTCGTCGAACCACTCGTCGTCGGCGACGGCCGCGTCGATGGCCGTACGCAGTCCGTCCGCCGTCGGCGGCAACGGGAACCACAGCCGGAGCGGGCGGACGGTCGAGGCGGTGATCGTGATCGCGAGGGAGTGGTCGACCGGGTCCAGGGTGCCGATGACCAGTGCGCCCGAGCGGCCGAGCCCGTACAAGGACGCCTGCCGGAAGGACGTACGGCAGGCGAGGGCGCGGGCGGGCAGGGTGATGGACCGCAGAAGCTCGCCCTCGGCCAGGACCTTGCGGCCCGCGCCGGTCACGAAGTCCACGACGCGGACCCGGCGGCGTACGCCGTTCTCGGTGTGCAGCAGGCACTCTCCGTCGAGGGCGGCGGTGAGGGAGATCATCGGGCCGGCCGGGAGGGCGTTGCAGAGGTTCCCGCCGACCGTGGCCATGTTCCAGATCTTGAAGGAGGCGAGGAACGCGCGGCAGCACTGTTCGAACAGGGGCGCCGCCTCGGCCGGAAGCTCCCTCGCGTACCGGGACAGGTGGGCGATCGTGCAGGTCGCGGCGATCTCCAGCGAGCCGTCCGGGTGTGGCCGCACCGATGTCCAACCGGTCCGGCTCAGGTCCACCAGTCGCCGCAGGTGCGGCTGCGGCTCGGAGAAGAGGTACGTCCCGCCGCCCAGCCAGGCGTCGTCCGGCCGCCAGGGCGCGGCATGCCGTGCGTCCCGTATCTCCACCACGGTGTTCAGGTCCATGACCGCCAGTGAAGCAACGCGACCGGGCTCGGGACGACTGGTTCACCACACGGAATCGCCGAGTTTTCCGGCGGGTGTCCTGGAGGATCAACCAAGAGGCATACCGCTTGTCTCGCCTTGCACTTACGATGCGATGACTCGCATGCACCTGGTGAATGTGAGATGCCGGGCACGCGCCCTCGTGCCCGGCTGCCGCACAAGGAGCCAGAGCACATGCACGTCGACCACCTCCTCAAGGACGAGTCCCTGGGCCTGCGCCTGCTGTGGGCCGAGGAACCACAGCTGAGGCAGGAGATCAGCGGGGTGACCGTCACCGATCTGGAGGATCCCGCCCGTTTCGTGCGCCCTGGCGAGGTCGTGCTCAGCGGACTGGTGTGGTGGACGGCCGAGGGCGGGCGGGACAAGGCGGAGCGGTTCGTCTCCGCGCTGCGGACGGCGGGCGCCGCCGTACTGCTGGCGGGCGAGGAGACCCATGGAGCAGTGCCCGACGGCCTCATCGAGGCATGTGCGCGACACGGCGTCCCGCTGGCGGCGGTCCCGGCCCACATCATGTTCCGCGCGATCACCGACACCGTGTACTTCCAGCAGTGGGGCGAACTGAACCGCCTCCACGCGCTGCCCGAGGGCGTGCGCGTCCGGCTGAGCCGACTCGTCGCCCAGGACGCGGGCCCCGACGTGATCGTCGAGAACGCCTTCGCCCACGTCGACCGGGCGGCCGCGTACGTCTTCACACCCGCGGGGCGGACCGTCGCGGCCACGGAGGGAGCGCGGACGGTTCCGGCGCGGGAGGCCGTCGCGCTGCTGGCCCACGACGCGGGGATCACGGTGTCCGTCGACTCCGACGCCGTCTCCCCGTACGAGCGCTGGCACCTGTATCTGCCCGAGCCCGGCGGTACCCCGCCGCGCATGCTGCACGAGATCGCCGCGATCCTGGCCCGCTGCCAGGAGTCACGAGCCCGGCGCCGGGCCGCCGAACACCAGGCGGCGGACGAACTCGGCACCCTGCTCTCCTCACCCGGAGCCGAGGTCGCCGCCGTGGAAGGAGCGCTGCGGACCTGCGGGCTCCCGGCCGAGGGCCCCTACCGGGTGATCGTCGCCGAGACGGGATCGCAACGGGCGGGACTGGCGGAGGGGGCGCTGACGGAGGCGGTCGCGCATGCGGGGCCGGGGCGCGCGTCCGTGGGGCGGCTGCCGGACGGCACGGCGTTCGCGGTCGTAGCGGAGACAGAAGACGCCGCAGGGGGATGTGCGGAGTTCTGGCCGCTCGTCGCCGCCTGCGAGCCGTCCATCCCGCTGCACGGCGGTATCGGCTCGCCCGCCGCCGGGCCGCAGGGCCTGAACGGGGCACTGTCCGAGGCCCGTTACGCACTGGCCTCGGCCCGCACCACCGCCCCCGACTCCTCGTCCGTCGTCGATTCCTCGTCCCTCACCGGACTCGACACCCTGCTGACCGGCATACCCGCCGAGGTCCGCACCGCCTTCAGCCACACCGTTCTGGGCCCCCTGCTGGACACCCGTAACGCCTCCGCCGCCGCACTGCTGAAGACCCTGGAGACCTTCCTCGCCCACGACGGCTCATGGGCCCGCACGGCGGAGGTCCTGCACCTGCACGTCAACACAGTCCACTACCGGATCCAGCGCGTCGAGCACTTCACCGGCCGCGATCTGTCCCGCCTCTACGACCGCCTCGATCTCTGGGCCGCTCTGCTGTGCCGTACGCCTTCGGCTACGAGCGATCCACGTGCACGCTCGTCGACTTCACCCGCGCGGTGACCGTGACGCCGACCGCGAGGTCGAGCTCCTCGACCGCCTCCCGGGTCACGAGCGACACCACGCGGTGCGGCCCTGCCTGGATCTCCACCTGCGCCACGACGTCGTCGACCGTCAGGGCCGTGACGATGCCCGTGAACGCGTTGCGCGCCGATGTGGGCGGCCCGCCGCCGGCGGTGCCGGGTTCGTCCTCGGCCGCACGCTCCCGGGCGAACCGGGCCAGCCCTACGCCGTCGATCACCCGGTTCCCCGAACCGTCCCTCCCCATGGGAAGCCGGCCCCCGTCCGCCCAACGGCGCACGGTCTCTGGACTCACCCTCAGCAGGCGCGCGGCCTGGCCAATGCTGTACGACGGCACACCGGCACCCTAATCGCGTCTTCGGAGGCGAGGCCATGGTGGGTGTCTAAAGGCGCAGCAGCCGTTGTGTGATCTCCCGGTACTCCCTCAGCGCGTGCCGGAGTTCGTCCGGCTGTGTCCCGGGGCCCTGGTCCTGCCAAGTCTCGTGGAGGACGCGCCGACGTTCCGCGAGCGTGCCCATGAGCTGCGCGGTGACCTCGTCCAATGCGGTCTCGGCCTCCTCCAACGCCTCACGCGGGCTGTCGGCGAAGGTGTTGAGGGCGTGTTGGAGGCGGTGGGCGAGCTTGTTCCGTTCGTCCGACGGGAGCAGTGGCTCGGGGCCCGGCGTCCGACGTCCGGCCGGACCGGACTGCTTGTCCGGAGGCTGCTGGGCGCGTGACTGGTCGTACATCATCGTGTGCCGCTTTCCTGTACGTCGTACCGGCCGCGTCGGTGTCACCGGAATGGCAGGAGCTCCGCACCGTGCCGTCAGTCAACGCCCGGCAACCGGCCGTGTCAACGTGACGTCGACAGGGGCGAGTTCCGGCGGCGACCGTGGGACAGGCCCACCGCAGCGCGGTGATGCCACCGCCGAAGCAGGTGCCCACGACCACGGCGCGCTCGCGCTGCTCCGTCACGGCGCTCGGGGCCGGGGCCGGCGTCGCGGCCTGCGGCGAGAATGCCATTGTGGATGACCGGAAATGAAATTCCCGAACCAGAGAGGATGTGGTGCTTACGGCACGTTGGTGAGGGGCTCGGGATCGCGGGCAGTGGTGAGACGAGCGCCGCGCGTGATCTGACGGGATAATGGCGATCACCATGGCTGGGATCGAGGAGAGCGGCCAGGGGTCGACCGTCGGATGGGTCGATCCCATGGGAGACCCGTTTCTGCGCACGCGGTTCGCGCCGCCGTCGAGGCCCGTCACGTTCCTGCGGCGGGAGCGGTTGGTCGAACACCTGGACCAGGCCCTGCTGACCCCGTTGACGGTGGTCAACGGAGCGGCCGGGGCGGGGAAGACCCTGCTGGTCGCCGAGTGGGTCACTGGACTGGGGCAGCCGGTCGCCTGGTTCACCGCCGACGCGGCGGATCAGCAGCCCGGGATGTTCTGGGCGTACGTGCTCCAGGCCCTGCGGGCCTCGGGCGTGCCGGTCCCCAGCGACATTCGCTGTCCCGTCGACGCGAGCCGGGTGGACCCCAAACTGCTGGCACGGCTCGCCGCCGAGCTGAGCGGACGCGACCGGCCGGCGATCGTCGTGCTCGACGAATACGACCGCGTGACCGCGCCGGAGATCGCGGAACAGCTGGAATTCGTCCTGCACCATGCCGGACCGGGAATGCGCCTCATCCTCGTCACCCGCACCGAGCCGCTGCTGCCGGTGCACCGTTACCGGGCGGCCGGTGACCTGACGGAGATCCGGAACGCGGAACTGGCCTTCACACCCGAGGAGGCGGCCGTACTCCTGGAGCTGCACGGCCTGCGCCTGCCCGCGCACGCGGTGGGGGCGCTCGTGGACCGCACCGGAGGATGGGCGGCCGGTCTGCGGCTGTGCGCCCTGGCCGCGCGGGAGAGCCCGGATCCGGAGAGATACCTGAAGGAATTCGAGGCGGGGCGGAGTACGGTCGCCGACTACCTCCTGGCCGAGGTGCTCAAGCGGCGAACCGCCGAGACGCAGGACCTACTGCTGCGGGTCAGCGTCCTGGAGCGCCTCTGCCCCGATCTGGCCAACGCGCTGACGCAGCGCACCGACGCCGAGCCCATTCTCGCCGAGCTGCACCGCGAGAACGCGTTTGTCGAAGACCTCGGACACTCGTGGTATCGACTCCACCCGCTGTTCGGGGAGATCCTCCGGGCCCATCTGCGGGAGCGCTGTCCTGGACTGGAGCCCGAACTCCACCGGCGGGCCGCCCGGTGGCTGCTGAGCTCCGGATCCCTCCCGGAGACGATCGTCCACGGCGCCGCCGCGGGCGACTGGGAGTTCACCGCCGGTGCCTTCGTCGACGGCCTGGCGATCGGACAGCTCTTCACAGGTCTGCGCCGTGACGAGCTGGCCGAGCTGTTCTCCCGGATGGGCCCCGAGGCCACGAGCTCCGCGACGGACGTCGTCCGAGCGGCCCTGGATCTGTCCCAGTGCGACCTCGACCGTGGTCTGGCCCGTCTGCGCCATGCCGAGGCGGCCCTGGCCGCGGACGTGCCCGACGCGGCCACCGACGTGCCCGGCCCGGCGGCGGCCCGGCTGAGCTGCGCACTGCTGGAGGCTCTGGCGGCCCGTCTGGCCGGGTCCCCGCTCCAGGCGGAGAGGGCCGCGGAGGCGGCCGAGGAACTGAGACAGGCGGTTCCCGCCCAGCTCCTGGGGCAGCATCCCGAACTCATCGCTCTGCTGCTGACCCATCTGGGCTCGACGCGCCTGTGGGCCGGGCGCTTCGAGGACGCCCGCATCGCGCTGTCCGCGGCTGCGGGCTGTCCCGGCGGGGCCTCGACAGTGCTTCCGCGAGAGGACTCCTTGGGGCACCTGGCGCTGATCGACTACCTGAACGGCTGGCACGGAAGGGCGGAGCGCAAGGCACTGGCGGCGACGACCGACTCGGAGCGGTTCGGTCTGTGCGGGTCGTCCGGCTCGGACATCGGGCGGGTGGTCCTGGCCGCCGTGGCCGTCGAACGGAACGAACTGGATCAGGCCCAAGCCCTCCTCGACGAGGCGGTCGGCTTGCGCCTGGCGACACGGGACCCGGTGTCGGCCACGGGCCGGTCCATCGTGACGGCACGTCTGCTGCTGGCCCGAGGCAAGACCCGAGCCGCCCTGGCGGCGGTGGACGCGGCGGTCTCCGCGGACGTGGCATCACCCTGGGCACAGGCTCATGTCGCTCTCGTCGCCTCCGCCGCCCACCTGGCCGAGGGCCGACCGGACGCGGCCGCCGAGGTGCTGCGACAAGTGCCGGACGAACACCCGGCCTGTGTGGTGGAGGCCGCGCGGGCCCAGCTGACGGCGGGCCGCCCGGCCGGCGCGCTCGACCTGCTCGACCGTCTGCGCACCGAGGGTCCGGCCGGTCCGGCGGTGACCGTGCGGGCCATGCTGACACGGGCGCAGGCCGCACTGGAGGCGGGTGACTCCGCCGCCGCGGGCAAGTTGGTGGGCCAGGCGCTGCTGGAGGCCCGGCGCGAGCGGCTGCGGCGTCCTTTCCTCGAGGCAGGACCGCGGATCCGACGTCTCCTGGGCACGGCGCCACTGCGGCCACTGGCCGCTGGCTGGTTGACGACCGGCGAGGCGCCCCGGCTCGAAACACCCGCGCCGCTCGTCGTACAGGAGCTGAGCGAACGCGAACGCGACGTTCTCCAGCGACTGGCCCAGACGATGTCGACGGAAGAGATCGCGGCCGACCTCTGCGTGTCGGTGAACACGGTCAAGACCCACCTCAAGAGCGTCTACCGGAAACTGGCGGTGAACCGGCGCAACGAAGCGGTGCGCCGGGCGCGCGAGCTGCGGCTGCTGTGAACCCGTACCGGTGAGCACCCTCGCCCGTCACGGGTGAGGCGCGGGACGAGCCGTTCCGATGCGATGGGAGTGGCGGCACCACGCACCTCCCGACCGGGCGGGGCGCCCGACGCATCCCGAATCCGGCGATGCGGCCGACGCCCTCGGTCCGGTGCGCCGGATCGGAAAGAAGGCCCTGATGTCCCGGACCGAACCCGCCGTACCCTCAGCGGCCGACGCCGACCATCGGGCGCACGCCGACTACACCGGTGGTGTCTACGGGTCCATGCTCGCGGCATCGGTGGTGATCGGCACCGGCACGCTGGGCTCGTTCCCCCACCTGGAACTGGCGGTGTTGCTGTTGGGCACCGGCGTGGCGTTCTGGATCGCGCACGTGCACGCCCAGCTCTTCGGGGCACGTCTGGCCCGGCAGTCCCTGGACCGGAGGACCGTCGTCGAGGTGTGCCGTGCGGAGTGGCCGATCGTCAAGGCCGCCGTCCCGCCGACCGTGGCCGTGGCCGTCAGCCCGCTCCTGGGCCTCGACCTCCAAGGCAGCTTCTGGCTGGCGCTAGCCGTCGCCGTGGCCGGGCAGGTGGGCTGGTCGGCGGCCGCGGCACGGAGTGCGGGCGCCTCCTGGTCTCTTACGGCCGTCACCGCCTCGATCAATCTGCTGCTGGGCCTGCTGATCATCTCGTTCAAGCTGGTCCTGACGCATTGAAAGGTCGTTCTGAGCCCATGCGCTACGAGATCCGTGTCGAGGGACACATGACGGAGACGCTGACCAAGGCGTTTCCGGAGATGGATCACGTGGTGATGTCCGGTCAGACCGTCCTGTTCGGCCCCGTTGTCGACGAGGCGCACCTGTACGGGCTGCTGGCCCGCTGCCAGTCGCTGGGACTGCACGTCGTGGAGATGCGCCGACTACCGGAGTGACCGGGCGTACGCCGTCCCGAGGGTAGGGACGATCACACGCCCCGGGGTAGGGACGATCACCCGTCGGGGGTGACCCGGCAGCGGGCGGCGCGCGGGACGCTGACCCGGTGAAGTCCCCGCACACCGTCCCGTCGGCGGTCCGGCGACGACCCGCTCGACCGCGTGAGGAGGAGCCATGACCGAATCGCGTGGTCCGGCGCCGCGTACCGAACCCGGGCCAAGGCCCGAAGGGCCGGCCTCCGCGCCGCCCGCAGACCCCGAGGAACTGCTGGCAGGACTCGGCCGCTCATGGACCTGGATCCTGGGTTCGGCGATCTCGACGCTGGTGCCGGGCATCCTGGTACTGGTGTGGCCGGACGAGACCCTGCATATCCTGGCAGTACTCATCGGTCTCTACCTGGTCGTGACCGGGGTGTTCCGCTTCGTGGCGGTCTTCGGCCGCGATGAGCACGGCGAGCGGCTCCCCGGGCTGCTGCTTTCGGTGCTGTTCGTGCTGGCCGGGGTGCTGTGCCTGAGGAACCCGCTGCAGACCATCGCCGCGCTCTCGCTGATCGTCGGCATCGTCTGGCTCGTGTCCGGCATGCTGACCGCCTACACGGCCATCGCCATGAAGGCCCTCCCGCACCGTGGCGTCGTCTTCTGCGCCGCGGCGCTCGGCATCGTCGCGGGAGTCGTGGTGCTCGCCCTGCCGACCGAGTCCGCCCGCGCCCTGACCCGGCTGCTCGGCCTGTGGCTCGTGCTGCTCGGCCTGATCGAACTCGTCCTCGCCTTCGCCTGGCGGGCCGCACTGCGCCGCGCACGTGCCGCGGACCCGCACGGCTCCGCCCAGTCGCCCTGAGACTCCGCGCGAACGTTCACCCGTCCCGGGTGAGGCCGGACGAACCTTGCCGTGCGCATGCTGAATCGGGAGGAACGACTGCCGGGCGAACGCCCGGGATGGAGGAGCGACATGAGCACACAGATGTACCTCGCGTACGACTACCCGCTGTTGAGCGTCTTCTGGAGCATGCTCTGGTTCTTCCTGTGGATCATGTGGTTCATCCTGCTCTTCCGGATCATCATCGACATCTTCCGTGACGACGAGCTGAGTGGTTGGGCCAAGGCCGGCTGGCTCCTGTTCGTGATCCTCCTGCCCTTCCTGGGCGTCCTCGTCTACGTGATCGCCCGCGGCAAGAACATGGGCCGCCGAGAGGTGAATCAGGCCCGCGCGCAGCAGGAGGCCTTCGACTCCTACATCCGGCAGACGGCGGGCGGCGGCACCGGAACCAGCAGCGTCGACGAACTGGCCAAGCTGTCCGAGATCCGCGCCCGCGGCGACATCACGGACGACGAGTTCCGCCGGGCGAAGGAACTCGTCCTGAGCGGTCAGGGCCCGTCCAGCGGCTCGGGCACCGCCACCTCGTCCGGCCAGTGAGCGCCGGACGAGGCGACGCCGGGCAGCACGATGGCACCAGGCAGCACGATGACGGCGGGTCCGCTCACAGGTGGAGGGTGAACCAGGTGGTCTTGCCGTCGTCGGTGGGTCGTACGCCCCAGTTGTCGGCGAGCGCGCGGACGAGGATCAGTCCGCGCCCGGACTCGTCGTCGTCGGCCGCGAAGCGGGGTTGAGGCAACTGCGGGCTGTGGTCGCCGACTTCGACCGTCAGGTCCGAGTCGGTCCGGCACAGGTGCAGTCCGATGGGGCCCTGGGCGTGCTGAACGGCGTTGGTGAGGACTTCGGAGAGCAGCAGCCGCGCGTCGTCCGCCTTTGTGGCGCAGCCCCACGAGGTGAGGGCCTTGCTGAGGAAGGCTCGGCCCTCGGGGACAGAGTCGGGAACTGCCGGGAGGTCGAGGGAGACGGCGGCCAGCGGCGCGTCGGGCAGCCGAGTCAGCAGCAGGGTGACATCGTCGTTGTGACCCTCGGCGTCGGGCAGCAAGGTGCTCAGGACGTGGTCGGCAGCCACCTCCAGGTCGGGGGCGGTCGTGAACAGGTCGCTCAGTGTGGCGGTGAGCTGCGAGAGCTGGTCCTCGATGTCGCTGCCGGGGGTTTCGATCAGTCCGTCGGTGTAGAGCACGAGGGTGGCGCCGGGCGGGATGACCGCGCTGCACTGCTGGTAGAGGACATCACCCACGCCGAGGGGCGCGTTGACGGGCACGGGCAGCGCACGGGCGCCCTCGCCCGGGGTGGCCACCAGGGTGGGCAGATGTCCGGCGGAGCAGATCGTCACCGCGCCCGCGTCGGCCGCGATCACCAGGTAGCAGCAGGTGACCAGTTGGTCCGGGACGTCGAGGTCGGCGACGGCCGCGTCGAGGGCCTGCATGAGCTGGCGGGGCTGCATACCGGTCTTGGCCAGGGCGTGCGCGGCGGAACGCAACTGGCCCATGACTGCGGCGGCTTCCAGCCCGCGTCCCATCACGTCGCCGATCAGGACACCGACGCGGCCGGCGCCCAGCGGGACCAGGTCGAACCAGTCGCCGCCCACCCCGGCCCCCTGGGTGGCGGGCCGGTAGCGGCTGGCGGTCGTGAGACCGGGGATGGCGGGCGGAGTACCCATCAGACTGCGCTGCAAGGTCAGCGCGATGTGCCGCTGTTGCTCGTACAGGACGGTCAGCTCGGCTTCGGCCCGCTTGCGATCGCTGATGTCGCGGACGATGGCACACGCGCCGATGACCTCGCCGTCGGGGGAACGGGTCGGCCACAGAGTGATGTCGACGTCGAGGAGGTCACCCTGCCGGGTGACCCGCAGTGTCTCGAAGTGCTCGACTCTTTCCCCGTTGCGCAAACGGTCCATCAGGACATCGATCTCGTGGCCGTGGTCGGGCGGGGCCAGCATGGACACGTGGTGGCCCATGACCTGGGCGCGTGTGTACCCGTAGAGACGTTGGGCGGCGGCGTTCCAGTAGGTGATGTGCCCGTCGAGGGTCTTGGCGAGGATCGCGTCCTGAGAGGACTCGACCAGCGCAGCCAGTTCGTTGATGCGCTCCTCGGCTGCCTTGCGGTCGCTGACGTCGCGGACGGCGGCGGAGACGAGGAGGCCGTCGGTGGTCTCGAGGGGGCTGAGGCTGATCTCGACGGGGAATTCGGTGCCGTCCTTGCGCAGGCCGTGGAGTTCGAGGCCGGCGCCCATGGGTCGCACTTGACGATTTTCGGCGTAGCCGGTGCGGTGCAGTGAGTGGTGGGCCCGGAAGCGTTCGGGTACCAGCAAGTCCACTGTTCGGCCGAGGAGTTCCTCGCGGCCGTAGCCGAAGAGCGCTTCCGTTTGGGCGTTGACGAGTCTGATCGTCCCGGTGTCGTCCACGATCACCATGGCGTCCGGCGCAGCCTCCAGCAATCCCCGGAACCGGTCCTCGGCCGCCTTGCGGTCGCTGACGTCGCGGACGGCGGCGGAGACGAGGAGGCCGTCGGTGGTCTCGAGGGGGCTGAGGCTGATCTCGACGGGGAATTCGGTGCCGTCCTTGCGCAGGCCGTGGAGTTCGAGGCCGGCGCCCATCGGACGCACTTGACGATTTTCGGCGTAGCCGGTGCGGTGCAGTGAGTGGTGGGCCCGGAAGCGTTCGGGTACCAGCAAGTCCACTGTTCGGCCGAGGAGTTCCTCACGGCCGTAGCCGAAGAGCGCTTCGGTCTGTGCGTTGACGAGTCTGATGGTTCCGGTGTCGTCCACGATGATCATGGCGTCGGGCGCCGCTTCCAGAAGCCCGCGAAACCTGTCCTCGGCGCCTACCGAGCCGGTACCGCACTCCCCGGCACAGCACATCAACGCCGCGCAGCCCGACGCAGAGTCCGGTGTGGCCGATGTTGAACTGATCGTTTCTCCCACGTTCGCCCCCCACAGACCCGCCGCATGGGGTCGTTCGGGCCATCTCAGCGCACTTGGGGCACGATCACTCGGGCATGTCTCATTCTGGCCGCACCGCGGTCGATCGTGTCTGAGGTGAGCGCGGGCTGCGTTCGTCTACAGACATGTTCGGTCGCCGTTACGTCCGCTCGTTCTGGATGTCGATCTCCGCCCAGATCGACTTCCCTGCGGGCAGGTGGCGTGTGCCCCAACGCTCGGCGAACTGGGCCACGAGCAACAACCCGCGCCCGCCCTCGTCGAAGGTGCGGGCCCGCCGCATGTGCGGGGCGGCACTGCTGCCGTCGGAGACCTCGCAGATCAGCACGGTGTCTTGGATCAGGCGCAGCTGAATGGGAGGGCCGCCGTAGCGGATCGCGTTGGTGACCAGCTCGCTCACCACCAATTCCGCGGTGAAGGAGACCTCCTGCAGTCCCCACTTCGCCAGGCGACGGGAAACCTCGCCACGCGCGCCCGCCACGGCGGCCGGGTCGGCAGGCAGATCCCAGGTGGCGACCCGGTCCGAGTCGAGGGCGCGAGTGCGTGCGACGAGCAGGGCGACGTCGTCCGACGGCTGCGCGGGGAGCAGGGTCCGCACCAGGTCGTCACACAGGGCCTCCAGCGAGCGAGCGGGCCGCTCCAGGCGCCGGCGCAGCAGCGCCATGCCCTTGCCGAGGTCGTGTTCGGGGACCTCGACGAGGCCGTCCGTGTACAGCGCGAGCAGGCTGCCGCGGGGCACCTCCCATTCGACCGCCTCGAAAGGCAGCCCGCCCACTCCCAGCGGAGGGCCGACCGGCAGGTCGACGAACTCCGCCGTGCCGTCGGGCGTCACCACGGCGGGCGGGGGATGCCCTGCTGCGGCGGCCGTGCAGCGGCGCGTGACCGGGTCGTAGACCAGGTACAGACAGGTGGCGATGACATCGGTGACGTTGTCGAGCTCCGGGTCCTCCGTGCCCGTGCCCTCCTCCGACCTGAGATGGGTGACCAGGTCGTCCAGATGGACGAGGAGCTCATCGGGAGGCAGGTCGACGTCCGCCAGAGTGCGTACCGCGGTCCGCAGCCGTCCCATGGTGGCGGAGGCGCGCAGACCGTGGCCCACCACGTCTCCGACGACCAGGGCGACCCGGGCCCCCGACAGGGGGATCACGTCGAACCAGTCGCCGCCCAGCCCGGCCCGGGAGCGAGCCGGCAGGTAGCGGTGCGCCACCTCCACGGCCTCCTGGGCGGCGAGCCGCTGCGGAAGCAGACTTCGCTGCAGGGCCAGGGCAGTGGTCCGCTCGCGCGTGAACCGGCGGGCGTTGTCCACGGCCACGGCGGCGCGTGCGGCGATCTCCTCCGCGAGGAGCAGATCGTCCTCGTTGAAGGGCTCCTGGCGCCGGTGGCGGACAAGTACGGCCATCCCGAGCGTGATGCCTCGGGCGCGCAGCGGGATGACCATGAGCGAGTGCATTCCGAAGGTGCGGACCTTCACCGCGCGCTCGGGGTCGGCCGTCCGCCAGCTCTCGACGGCTTCGTCCAGGGTGCTGTGCAGCGAGGAATGCCCCGTGAGAAGGCAGCGGGCGGGCGGTGAGGAATCCGGGTAGTAGTCGACATCTCCCGGCTGGATCACCGACTCGGGGACCCCGGGAAGGACGGACTGCTGCGCGGCCCGGCGCAGACCGATGGAGCCCTCGCTGGGAGGCCTGGGCTCGAAACCGCGGAACAGCGAGTCCAGCAGGTCGATACTGATGAAGTCGGCGAGCCGGCCCACCGCAAAGTCGGCCATCTCCTGAGCGGTGCGCGTCACGTCGAGGGTGCTGCCCACCTGTGCGCTGACGTCGTTCAGCAGGGCGAGCCGTTCCCGGGCCCGGTGCTGCTCGGTGACGTCGAGCGCGACGACCTGTACGTGCCGCACCTCTCCCGCGGGGTTCCTGACGGGGGACACGGTGACTGCCCAGAACCTTCCATGGGCTCCGGGCCGGGGTGGGCCATGTACGTGGAAGAGCTCCGGTTCCCCCGTGTCGAACACCCGGCGCATCCCCTCTTCGACCGTGGTGCAGACATGGGGCGGCAGGATGTCGGTGACACGCCGACCGCGCATCTGCCGCTCCGTGAGCCCCAGCTGACGGGTCGCGCCGGCGCTGCCGCGCAGGACCCGCAAATCGGAGTCGTAGATCATCACAGGAAGGTGGCTCTGGGCGAAGGCTTCCTCCGTCGTCGCCTCGTCCTTGTCCGGAGGTGGCGCCCGACCCGGACGAGGCCGTTGTGGCGGCGTGGCCACGATGAGCCATTGCGCGTTGCCCTCACGGTCGAGTGACGGGTACGCCCACAGCTCGGCTTCCACATGATGGCCGTCACGGTGTCGCAGCGGGGTCGTCCCGCCGCGTCCCTCAAGTACCGCGGAGAAGTCCGCCGGCGCATCGGCGGCGCAGTCGAACAGACGCGCCGCGGGGCGCCCTACGACGTCCTCGTACGGGTACCCGAGCAACCGCTGCGCGCCGGAACTCCACCCCGTCACGGTCCCCCGCGCGTCGACGACCGCCGTGGCCGAGGTGACCGGGTCCGGAAGCTGACCGAGGCCGTTTCCCAGGGGGCCGGCATTCTCCATGTCCCATCATCGCCCATCCTGCCCCCCGGGAACTCTCGGGTTCTGGGGAGACACAGCAGAGGCCGCAGGTCGGCTGAACGTCGCATCGCGTCGCGTCGGTTCCTTCCCCCACTTGTATCTCTCCTTGAGCGCACACGCAGGTCGGCGTCCCCCCGCCGGAAGGTGCTGCCGCACCGCGCTCGTCAAGGTGACAGTTGGGTGTGGCGCGGTGAGTCGGCGTACAGGTTTTCGGAGGTGTCGTCCGTCCGGTGGCTCAGATGTTCGGTGACCTCCACGACTCCGTCCACGCCCTGGCACATCCGCACGGCGACGGGGATCAGGGATTTCCGTTCGACGGTTCCCGTCAAGGAGACCCGGCCGTCCACGACCCGCACGGTCACCGAGTCGGGCGCGATGCCCAGGGTGCGGACCAGCACGTCCCCGGAGATCTCCTCGCGGATGGCACTGTCACCGCGCAGGAACACCCGCAGCAGGTCGGCGCGGCTGATCAGCCCGACCAGCCGGTCGGCTTCGTCCACCACCGGCAGCCGCTTGACACGGTAGCGCTCCATCACCTGCGCGGCCTCCACCACCGTCCACTGCGGCCGGGCCGTGATGGCCGGGCTGTTCATGAGCCCGCGGGCGGTGGTCGCCTCCTGCTTGGTCCGGTCGGCGGGGCGCGGGTGCAGGACCGGCAGCAGTCCTGCGGGGTCCAGCTGACCCGCCTCCTTACGCAGCAGATCCGCCTCGGACACCACGCCCACGGGCCGGTCGTCGTCGTCCACGACGGGTATCGCCGTGATGTCGTACTCGGCCAGCAGTTTGGCGATGTCCTTGAACCCGGCGTCCTCCCGCACCCGTACGACCGAAGTGGTCATCAGATCGCTCACCATCCGGTGCCTCATGACTTCCGCCTCCTTCGTCACGTGCCTTCCCCTCCACTGTGCGGTGCTCTCGACCGTCGCCCCATGGGCCGGTCGGCCCCGGCCACGGCCGACAGGTCCCGGGGGAGGGGTGATTCGTCCTCGGTCAGTACCGGTCTCCCTGAGGGACGGCGCCGTCGAGGTCGACGAAGAGCCGCGGTGTGCGACGGGGCGTGGGAGGCCCTTCCGGGCCGTAGCCGAATCGGACGAGCATCTGCACGTGGTCGAAGGGGGAGGCAGCGGGGCGCAGGTCGTCGCGGAGGTCGGTCCACTCCAGAGCCTGGTGCAGGAGTGAGGTGCGCAGACCGTGCGCCGTGGCGACGAGCAGGACGCACTCAAGCGCCTGTCCGGCCCGGAGCCAGTCGGTGCGCCGGTCGTGGCCGGTGCTGAGCGTCGCGAACGCGGGTGTCCGTTCGAAGGGCCGGGCCGGCAGCCGCTCCAGGGATCGCCGTGCGCCGAAATCACGCATGGGGAGCTGCTCGAAAGTGTCCTGCGGCCCCAGTGCCGCGGACGGGATGCCCGCGTCCTCGACCCCGTCGCGGCTCGACCAGCGGCGGCTTTCGGCGCTGCGTGCCGGGTCGGCGTGGTTGCGGCGCTCCGCTTCGGTGGTGATCCGCAGCAGCCGCGCCGTCTCGCGCGGGCCGGTGACGGCGAGCGTGGCGCCTTCGGACTGGGCGGCTTCGGCAAGCTCGTGGCGAACGGACACGGGAACGGGCTGATCGCCGAAGGGGAAGCGGCTGCTGTGCCTGTGCCGGATGGCCTCGTACAGCTCGTCGCCGTGGAGTGTGCGGGGGCTGGCGCGCCCAGTGATGTGCACCGAGGCGAGCAGACCGGGGTGGCGGGGATCCGGGAGCAGCCGAGTGACCGGCTTCCAGCCGAAGTGGCTCACCGCGACCCGCAGGTTGAACAGGGCCGCGCCGGTGGCGATGTGCAGGGCCCGGCCGTGCGGATCCTCGTGCGGCAGTGCCCGTCCGGCGTCGGCGTGGATCTCCACGGTGGTCGAGTCGGCGTCGAGGCGGAAGCGCCAGGGCTGCGTGTTGTGCATCGAGGGCGCGGCGACGGCCGCAGCGATCAGCTTCTCCAACGCCGACGAGTCCAGATACGTGCCGGACATGAGGGCCTCCTCCCGGACAAGGCGAGCTGCGGGGCTTGCGATGTTCTGAGCCTGCTGTCGTCGGCGGAGCGGGGCGAAGGGGCCGTCCGGCCCCAACCCGAGGCTGTGTGGGTACCGGTATTGGGCAGCGGTGCCGGGTGGTCCCCTTCGGACCGGAGGTTGGCCTGCCGGTCCCGGTAGGAGTGCCCGGTCGGTCCCTCCCCGGTGCGGGGCGCCCATGGGACGTTCCTGGCAGCAGCCGGCAGGGAGTGATCCAGCATGACGTCCGACACGCCAACGCCGGCTCCGCCGCGATGCCCGGCGAGCACGGAGCGCCGCCCATGGGGGCCGACCGGCCCTCGCGGTCGGACGCCCGTGGGGCGATGCTGAAGACGGTGACGAAGGGAGCCCCATGTCCGAGCGCCCGGGTGCGGCCGCCGGGGTAGGCCGACGCGGTCTCGTGTGGCGGGTGGCTCCAGGACTCACCGTACTGGCCGGCTACCACCGCTCGTGGCTGCGCGGCGACCTGCTGGCCGGAGTGACCGTCGCGGCCTATCTCGTTCCGCAGGTCATGGCCTATGCGGGCCTCGCGGGACTGCCGCCGGTCGCGGGGCTCTGGGCGATCCTCCCCGCCCTGCTGCTGTACACCCTGCTGGGTTCGTCACGGCTGCTGTCCGTCGGGCCCGAGTCGACCACCGCACTGATGACCGCCACCGTGGTGGGGCCGCTCGCCGCGGGCGCCCCGGACCGGTACGCCGCGCTCGCCGCCGGGCTCGCGGTCGTGGTCGGGGCGATGTTCCTGGTGGCCTGGGTGGCGCGGCTCGGCTTCCTCGCCGACCTGCTGTCACGGCCGATCCTGGTCGGCTACCTGACAGGCGTGGCGCTCATCATCATCGTCGACCAGCTCCCCAAACTGACCGGTGTCAGCACCTCGGGATCCGAGTTCTTTCCTCAACTGCTCTCCTTCGTGAGGAACCTGGGAGAAGCCCATCCCGCCACGGTGATCTTCTCCGTGGCGGCGATCGCGTTCCTTTTCGCGGTCGCGCGGTTCTTTCCCGGTGTCCCGGGCCCTCTGCTGGCCCTGGTGCTCGGCACGGCGGCCGTCGTGGTCTTCGGACTGGAGGACCACGGCATCGCCGTCATCGGCGCGGTACCGGCCGGGCTGCCAAGCCCCGGCCTGCCGACGCCGGGCGACCTGCGGCAACTGGTACTGCCGGCACTCGGCGTGCTCCTGGTCGGCTACACCGACGTCATCCTCACCGCGCGCGCCTTCGCGGCTCGCGGCGACGAACTCGACCCCAACCAGGAACTGTTGGCCCTGGGGGCCGCGAACCTGGGCGCGGGTGTGCTGCACGGCTTCCCGGTGAGCAGCAGCGCCAGTCGTACCGCGCTCGCGCACTCGGCCGGGGGCCGCAGCCAGGCGTACTCGCTCGTCGCCGGGGCAGTGGTCCTCGCCGTGCTGCTGTTCCTCAGCCCGCTCCTCGCGCACACGCCGTCGACCGTGCTGGGCGCCCTGGTCGTCTATGCCGGGGTCCGCATGATGGATCTGGCCGGGTTCCGGCGGCTGGCAGCCTTTCGGCGCCGGGAGTTGCTCCTGGCCCTGGGCTGTCTCGCCGGAGTGCTGGCCCTGGACATCCTGTACGGCGTGCTCGTGGCGGTCGGCCTCTCCGTCGCGGAACTGCTCACCCGGGTGGCCCGCCCGCACGACGCGGTCGAGGGTCTGGTGCCGGGCCTGGCCGGGATGCACGACGTGGACGACTATCCGCAGGCCCGCACGGTCCCCGGCCTGCTTGTCTACCGCTACGACTCGCCCCTGTTCTTCGCCAACGCCGAGGACTTCAAGCGGCGGGCGCTGGCGGCGGTCGACCGACACGAAGGTGCTGTCGACTGGTTCGTCCTCAATACCGAGGCCATCGTCGAGGTGGACATCACCGCGCTCGACGCGGTCGACGCCCTGCGTCAGGAATTCGAACAGCGTCACATCGTCTTCGCGCTCGCCCGCGTCAAGCAGGACCTGCGCGACGACCTCGACGCCTTCGGGCTGACCGAGGCCATCGGCACCGACCGGATCTTCCCGACTCTGCCCACGGCCCTGGCCGCGTACCGGGAGTGGCTCCGACGCGGCGGCCGTTACTGGGCGAGGGAGAAGTAGTTCTCCTCCTCCTGCGTGAAGTGCAGGCGCAGCACGCTGTGCAGGCCGTACAGACAGGCGCGCAGGTCGTCGAGTTGTTCGGGGCGCGGTGCGCCGTCGGTCCCGCTGAGCGCAAGGTGTGTGGCTATGCGTCCGGCGAGGCGCTCGATCTCGGCGTGGGCGCGGCTCATGGTGGCGGTGGTCTCGGGGCCGCCGAGCGAGGAGGCGAGGGCCGGGTAGAGCTGGTGCTCTTCGGCGTACTCGTGAGGCAGCAGCCGCTCGGTGAGCAGGCGCTGCACCTCACGTACCGATGCGAGGGCCGCGGGCCCTGGAGAGTTCGAGAGCTGGTCGGCGGCGCCGCGTACCGCTTCGAGGACCTCCTGCAGATCGTCGTGCTCGGCGGCGAAGCGGTGGATGAGGGCCTCGGTGGTGGGCTCCAGGGCCGGGCGGCTCTGCCGGTCGGCGCGCAGGGCGCGCAGCGCGTTGAGGATGACAGCGACGTCGATGCCCTCCTGGAGCAGGGCACCGGGGGCCGGCGGCAGCATGCCGAAGGCGGCCACGGCCATCGCGGCGAGCGACATCAGCATGCCGCCGAGCGCGCTCTGCACCGCGATGCGCCGGGCCCGTACGGCGATGGTGACGGCGTCGGCGAGGCGGTCCACCCGATCGGTGGTCAGCACGATGTCCGCGGCCTGGGAGGAGGCGCTGGAGCCGCGGGCCCCCATGGCGACGCCGACGTCCGCGGCGGCGAGGGCGGGGGCGTCGTTGACGCCGTCACCGACCATGACGGTCACGGCGAGGGCGCGCTCGGCGCGTACGGCGGCGACCTTGTCGGCGGGCGTGAGGTGGGCTTGGACGGCGTCGAGGCCGAGCACCGAGGCCACCTCGCGGGCGGGTTCCGTGCGGTCGCCGGTGAGCATCACCAACCGTCCGATGCCCGCCGCGCGCAGGCGGCGCAGGGTCCGGGGAGCGTCGGGGCGCAGTGGGTCGCGCAGCAGTACGGCGCCGGCGAGGCGGCCGTCGGCGGTCAGCCAGGCGACGGCCGCGCCGTCGAGCACGGCACGGTTGTCGACGGCGCGTGCCCACGCCGGGTCCTCTGTGCCGACGCCGTGGCGGCCGACGGCGAGGTGGTGGCCCTCGACGGTGCCGGTGGCCCCCAGACCGGGCTCCTCGGCGACGTCCGCGGGCATGGAGAGTTCCAGATCCCGTGCCTGGGCGGCGTCGACCAGGGCATGAGCCAGGACGTGCGGTGAGAGCTGATCGAGCGAGGCCGCCAGTCGTAGGATCTCCGTCGGCTCCCGGCCCGGTGCGGCGACGACGTCGAGCACCCGTGGGCGGCCGGACGTCAGGGTGCCGGTCTTGTCCAGCAGCAGGGTGTGGGCCCGGCCGAGGTTCTCCAGGGCGCCGCCGTCGCGGACGACCACGCCGTAGCGGGAGGCCCGGGACAGGCCGGAGACGATCGCCACGGGCGCGGCGAGCAGCAGCGGGCACGGGGTGGCGACCACCAGGACCGCGACGGCCCGCACCGCGGAACCGCTGACCCACCAGGCCAGCCCTGCCACAGCCACGGACAGCGGCAGGAACCAGGCGGCGTACCGGTCCGCGAGCCGGACCACGGGGGCGGACTCGGCACCGGCCTGCTGCGCCAGCCGGACGATTTCCGCATAGGTGCTGTCCTGCTCGGCAGCGGTGGCCCGCAGCTCGAAGGCGCCACCCGCGTTGACCACACCGCTGCGCACCCGCTCACCGCCGGCACGCTCGACCTGCTGGGACTCCCCGGTGAGCACCGACTCGTCGAGCACGGCCGTGGCGCCGACCACCCGACCGTCGACCGGGACCACCTCGCCCGGACCGACGACCACCAGGTCACCGACCGCGACCTCGGCGAGTGACACCTCCCTGACCACGTCCAGGGTCCGGACGCGGGCGGAGCGCGGCGCATGTTCCAGCAGCGCGCGCAGATCGTGCGAGGCGCGGCGCTGGGCCGCGGCCTCCAGAGTCCTTCCGGACGCCAGCATGAGCGCGATCAGCGCCCCGGCCAGGTACTCCCGCACCGCCAGGGTCCCGCCGAGTGCCAGGACCGCGATGAGATCCACGCCCGCGTGTCCCTGTTGCAGCGCGGCCAGTACCCAGACGACGGCGGGCACGACAGCGATCACGGTGCCCAGTCCCCAGCACAGGTCGGCGATGTCGGGCGCACCGGCGAGCCAGGCGATGCCACCGGCGGTCAGGGCGCCGGCGGTGGCCGCCAGCAGCAGTGGTTCGAACCGTCGGCCGGAGAGCAGGGCGGTGGGGCGGCGGAACAGTTTCCACGGGATGCGCCGGTCCATGGTGTGCCCTCGAATCTCGCGGCGGGTGCTTGCTCATGCCCTCCCTCTCCATCACACCGCTGAGACCGCACGTTCGGCAGGGGACGAACGGCCCTTGTCCGCGCGACCGTGCGGACAGGTGAGCCACGACGTGGGGCGACTGCCCGGGGCCGCTTGCGCGCGCAGTGCCGCCGAGATCCCGTACGGCAAGCCCAACAGCCCCAGCAGACAGGGCCGTTCGGCCACCCGATCACGGCCCTTCGGCACCCGGTGCTGCCCGTCCCGCGCCACCAGAGTGGTCGCTGTCGGGCACCGGTCCGACACTCTCCGATTCCCCGAAGGGATCACCGCCATGGCCGTGCACGAGCACCCTCACCGGAGCCCGGGGTTCCACCTGCCGTCCTTCCGCAGGAACCGGGCCGCGTCCACCTCTGGGTCCGCCGTGTCGGCGAGCACCGACACGCACACCTTGAGGGCCTACTCCTTCGCCTCGCTGCGCCTGCTGACCGGATTCGTTTTCCTGTGGGCGTTCCTCGACAAGACCTTCGGGTTCGGCTACGCCACCCCCTCCGGCAAGGGCTGGATCGACGGCGGCTCGCCGACCAAGGGCTTCCTCAGCGGCGTCGCCGCAGGGCCGATGGAGTCCACCTTCCACTCCTGGGCGGGCGACACCTGGGCGGACTGGCTGTTCATGGCCGGACTGCTCGGCATCGGGCTCGCCCTGATCGGCGGGATCGCGCTGCGCCTGGCCGCCGTGGCGGGCACCGCGATGATGGCGCTGATGTGGGTCGCCGAGTGGCCGCCCGCCAAGCACCTTTCCGACGGAACGGCGAGCATGTCCACCAACCCGTTCGCGGACTACCACCTCGTCTACGCCGTCGTCCTCATCGCCCTGGCACTGGCCGCCGCCGGCGACACCCTGGGCGTCGGCAAGCTCTGGGCCAAGCTGCCGGTCGTCCGTGACCACGGCTGGCTGCGCTGACCGCGGAAGGGAGGACGGCATCCGGAAAGGGCCGCCCTCCCACGCCCGCCCCGCGGGTCCATAGGGCCGATCGGCCCCTTCCGGGGACCTGCGGCCCCTGCACCGCGAATCCCCCACGACACGACGCTGGAACCGGGACCTCACGATCCCGGTTCAGGAGGTGGAGAGCATGCCCCGCACCGTCACCGTAGGCCTCGACGGTTCGCCCGAGAGTCGTGCCGCCGCCGACTGGGCGGCCCGTGAGGCGAAGCTCCGCGGACTGCCGTTGAAGCTGGTCAACGTCTGGGAGCCCGTCCCGGAGCCCATCGCCCAGGCACTGCTGCCCGGGCCCGAGACCCACCAGCAATGGAGCGAACGGATACTGCGTGAAGCGGCCGATGGACTGCGGGCGGCCCACCCGGGGGTCGACGTGCTCGCCGAGCACGTCACCGGCCGACTGGCCGAGGTGCTGACCGATGGCGCGAAGGACGCCGAACCGCTGGTGCTCGGATCCCGTGGCCTGAGCGGGGTGGGCGGATTCATGGTCGGCTCCGTCGGCCTGGCCGTCGTGGCGCACGCCGAGCGCCCGGTCGTTCTCGTACGGGCCGAAGGAGACACCTCGGGCACCGACGCCGGCGTCCTGCCCTCCCGGCCCGTCGTGCTCGGCCTCGACACCGGGGCTCCCGACGACACCCTGATCGGCTTCGCCTTCGAGGCGGCCGTCCTGCGCGGCGCCTCCCTGCGGGTCGTCCACGGCTGGAACGAGCCGCCCTACATCGCGTACGGCATGCCCCCGGACCCGGAACTGAACGCCCAGCTCGGCGCCGAGGAGGCCGCCGCCGTGAGCGAGGTGCTGCGGCCGTGGCGGCAGAAGTTCCCGACGGTGGACGTCGTCGAGGACTCCCTGTCCGGGAAGGCGGCCAACCATCTCGTGGACGCCTCCGCAGAGGCCTCCCTGGTGGTCGTCGGCCGCCGTATCCGCCGTTCGGCGCTCGGCGCCCACATCGGGCCGATCACCCACGCCGTACTGCACCACGCCACCGCCCCCGTCGCCGTGGTCCCGCACGACTGACGCCCCGCACGACCGGCCGCCCGACACGACCGATCACCCGACACGCCTCACCACCAGAGACGCCTCACCATCCGAGGAGAGACCCCCATGAAAGCGGCAGTCGTACGAGCGTTCGGCGAACCCCTGGTCATAGAGGAGCGCCCCGATCCCGAGCCCGGCCCCGGCCAGGTCCGCGTCAGGGTGGAGGCCTCCGGGCTGTGCCACACCGACATCCACGCCGCGCACGGCGACTGGCCGGTGAAGCCGAACCCGCCCTTCGTCCCCGGTCACGAGGGCGTCGGGGTGGTCGAGGCCCTGGGCGACGGCGTCACGCACCTCGCGCTCGGGCAGCGCGTCGCGGTGCCCTGGCTCGGCTCGGCCTGCGGACGGTGCGAGCACTGCCTGTCCGGCTGGGAGACGCTCTGCGAGCAGCAGGTCAACACCGGATACGGGTGCGACGGCGGCTACGCCGAGAAGATGCTTGCCCGGGCCGACTTCGCCCAGCCGGTGCCCGACGGGATCTCGCCGCTCGACGCCGCCCCGCTCACCTGCGCCGGGGTCACGACGTACAAGGCCCTCAAGGTCGCCGGTGCCGGCCCCGCCCAGCTGGTCGCCATCTCGGGCATCGGCGGACTGGGCCATCTGGCGGTCCAGTACGCGAAGATCGCCGGGGCGACGGTGGCGGCGATCGACGTCACCGACGAGAAGCTCGAACTCGCCTCGGAACTCGGCGCCGACCTCGTCATCGACGCCCGCACACACGACCCGGCCGAAGTGCTCAAGCGGTTCGGCGGCGCGCACGCGGCGATCGCGCTCGCGGTGAACGAGGCCGCGTTCGCCGCCGTGTACGGAGGACTCCGGCGCGGCGGGAAGCTCGTGATGGTGGCACTGCCCGCGCACGGGACCATCCAGGTCCCGATCTTCGACACCGTACTGAACGGCACGTCGGTGATCGGCTCGATCGTGGGCACCCGGCAGGACCTGGCCGAGGTCTTCGAGCTGCACGCGGCGGGCCGCACCCGGGTCATCCGTGAGTCCCGGCCCCTCGTCTCCGTCAATGAGTCCATCGACGCCGTGCTGCGCGGTCAGGTCAAGGCCCGGATCGTCTTCGACTTCGGTGAAGACGTCGGTGAAGGACGGTGAGGACGGTGGAGCTGCCCCTGGTCGTGGGTGTCGACGGCTCGGAGTCCAGCCTGCGCGCCGTGGACTGGGCGACGGACGAGGCCGCGCTGCGCGGCGTACCGCTGCGCCTGGTGTACGCCTCGCTCTGGGAGCGCTACGAGGGCGCCGCGCTCGCCGAGGGCGTCGACAGGCCCTCGGAGCAGGTGATGGCCGACAACATCGTCGAGGCCGCCGCGCGACGGGCCCACCGCCGGGCCCCCGAGTTGAAGGTCAGCACCGACATCCTGCCCGACGACGCGGCGAGCGTGCTGCTGAACGAGGCGCACACCGCCGTCGCGCTGGTCGTCGGGTCGCGCGGACGTGGCGGCCTCGCCGAACTGCTGCTCGGTTCGGTCGGCCTCAAGGTCGCCGGCCGCGCCGCGTGCCCGGTGATCGTGCTGCGCGGCGACCAGGACAACCAGGCAAGGGCCGGGACGCACCGGCGCGTGGTTCTCGGAGTCGGGGAGGGGCCGCACGCCGCGGAGGTCACACGGTTCGCCTTCGAGGAAGCCGAGACCCGCAAGGCCGCCCTGGACGCCGTACGGGTCTGGCGTTGCCCGACGTACGAGAGCACCGACCACCCCCTGCTCGCGGGCGAACCGGCCCGCTTGCGCGAGCAGCGGGCCGCGGAGATCCTGGACTCGGCCCTGAGCAAGGCCGCGGCCGAGCATCCGGCTGTGGCCCTGCGCCGCAGGACCGCCGAGGGCAGCGCTCGCCGGATCCTGCTGGACGCCTCGGACGACGCCGACCTGCTGGTCGTCGGAGTCCGGCGCCACCACGGACTCGCCGGACTCCAGCTCGGCCGGGTCGCCCACACGCTCCTGCACCACTCAGCCTGCCCGGTCGCCGTCGTACCGCAACGGGGATGAGCGACTCAGAGGGTCGCCGCGTGGTCGGGGACGTACGTCTGCAGATCGCGCGGCGGGCGCACATAGCCCGTCGACGGCGGCCGGGGCGGCAGTTCGAGAACCGGTGGCTTCACCTCGTGGTAAGGAACGGAGCCGAGCAGGTGGGCGATCATGTTCAGGCGGGCCCGGCGCTTGTCGTCGCTCTCCACGATGTACCACGGAGCCTCCGAGACGTCCGTGTGCACCAGCATCTCGTCCTTCGCCCGGGAGTACGCCTCCCAGCGGGTGATCGACTCCAGGTCCATCGGGGACAGCTTCCAGCGCCGCGTCGGATCCTTCAGCCGGCGCCGGAACCGCTTCTGCTGCTCCGCGTCGCTCACCGAGAACCAGTACTTGCGCAGCAGGATCCCCTCCTCGACCAGCATCCGTTCGAAGATCGGGCACTGTCGAAGAAAGAGCTGGTGCTCCTCCTTCGTGCAGAAGCCCATGACCTGCTCGACGCCGGCGCGGTTGTACCAGCTCCGGTCGAACAGCACGATCTCCCCGGCGGCGGGCAGATGCTCGACATACCGCTGGAAGTACCACTGGGTGCGCTGGCGCTCGGTCGGCTTGGGCAGCGCCACGGTTCGTGCGACGCGCGGGTTGAGAAGCTCCGACACCCGCTTGATCGTGCCGCCCTTGCCCGCCGCGTCCCGGCCCTCGAAGACCACCACGAGCCGGGCGCCCTCCGTGCGCACCCACTCCTGAAGCTTCACCAGCTCCGTCTGCAGGCGCAGCAGCTCCCGCTCGTACGCCGCAACCGGCACCTTCGCCGTCTTCTCGCCGGCCATGCCGCCTCCTCCGCTCGATCACGCACACCGATGCCACACCCTGCGACACGCCCCGCGACACGCCTCGTGACGCACCTCGATGACTTACGGAGTCACCATGCCCAAGGTCGAACCGCACAAGGTCGAACACCAGGACAGCACCGTACTTACCGACGAGGAACTGCGCACCCTGGACGCCCACTGGCGAGCCGCCAACTACCTTGCCGTGGGCCAGATCTACCTGCTCGCCAACCCGCTGCTGACCGAGCCCCTGACCCCCGCGCACATCAAGCCGCGGCTGCTCGGCCACTGGGGGACCTCACCCGGCCTCAACCTGGTGCACACGCACCTCAACCGGGTGATCAAGGCCCGTGGTCTGGACGCGCTGTGCGTGTGGGGGCCCGGACACGGCGGGCCCGCGGTCCTCGCCAACTCCTGGCTGGAGGGGACCTACAGCGAGACGTATCCGAGCGTCTCGCGGGACGCGGCCGGTATGGAGCGGCTGTTCAGGCAGTTCTCGTTCCCCGGCGGGGTGCCCAGCCATGTCGCGCCCGAGACCCCGGGCTCGATCCACGAGGGCGGTGAGCTCGGCTACTCGCTGGCACACGCCTACGGGGCCGCCTTCGACAACCCGGACCTGCTGGTCGCCTGCGTCATCGGTGACGGCGAGGCGGAGACGGGGCCGCTGGCCGCGTCCTGGCACTCCAACAAGTTCCTCGACCCGGTCCACGACGGCGCCGTGCTGCCGATCCTGCACCTCAACGGCTACAAGATCGCCAACCCGACCGTCCTGTCCCGGATCCCGGAGGCCGAACTCGACGACCTGCTGCGCGGCTACGGCCACGACCCGATCCACGTCGCCGGCGACGACCCGCACGAGGTACACCGCGCGATGGCGGACGCCTTCGACCGGGCCCTGGACCACATCGCGCTGATGCAGCGCACCGCCCGCGAGGACGGCGTGGCCGAGCGGGTGCGCTGGCCCATGATCGTGCTGCGCACCCCGAAGGGCTGGACGGGACCGGCGGAGGTCGACGGCGTGCCCGTCGAGGGCACCTGGCGCGCCCACCAGGTGCCGCTGGCCGCGGTCCGCGAAAACCCGGAACACCTGCGGCAGTTGGAGACCTGGCTGCGCTCGTACCGTCCCGAGGAACTCTTCGACGCCGAGGGACGCCCCGTCGCCGACGTCCTCGCCTGCGTGCCCGACGGCTCGAAGCGACTGGGCGCGACGCCGCACGCCAATGGCGGCCTGCTCGTCCGTGATCTGCCCATCCCCTCCCTCGACCGCTACGCCGTCCCCGTCGACAAACCGGGCGCCACCCTGCACGAGCCCACCCGGGTCCTCGGCGACCTCCTCGAACAGGTCATGAAGGACACCTCCCACCGCCGGGACTTCCGGCTGGTGGGCCCCGACGAGACCGCCTCCAACCGGCTGGGAGCTGTCCTCGGCGCCAGCGGCAAGGCCTGGCAGGCGCAGACCCTCCAGGTGGACGAGCACCTGGACCGGCACGGCCGGGTCATGGAGATCCTCTCCGAACACCTCTGCCAGGGCTGGCTGGAGGGCTACACGCTGACCGGCCGGCACGGGCTGTTCTCCTGCTACGAGGCGTTCGTGCACATCGTCGACTCGATGGTCAACCAGCACATCAAGTGGCTCAAGACGTCGAGGGAGCTGGCGTGGCGGGCCCCGATCGCGTCCCTCAACTACCTGCTCACCTCGCACGTCTGGCGTCAGGACCACAACGGCTTCTCGCACCAGGACCCCGGCTTCGTCGACCACGTCCTCAACAAGAGCCCCGAGGTCGTGCGGGTCTATCTGCCGCCGGACGCCAACACCCTGCTGTCGGTGGCTGACCACGTGCTGCGCAGCCGCGACTACGTCAACGTCGTCGTCGCGGGCAAACAGCCCTGCTTCGACTGGCTCTCCATGGACCAGGCCCGCGACCACTGCGCCCGCGGCGCCGGGATCTGGGAGTGGGCGGGCTCGGCGAACGGGGACCGTGAACCGGACGTCGTCCTCGCCTGCGCGGGTGACGTCCCCACCCAGGAGATCCTGGCCGCCTCCGACCTGCTCCGGCGCCATCTGCCCGGGCTCGTCGTCCGCGTCGTCAACGTCGTCGACATGACCCGGCTGCTGCCGCGCGATGAACACCCGCACGGGATGCGCGACTTCGAGTACGACGGCCTGTTCACCACCGACAAACCGGTGATCTTCGCCTACCACGGCTACCCCTGGCTGATCCACCGGCTCGCCTACCGCCGCGCGGGCCACGCCAACCTCCACGTACGCGGCTACAAGGAGATGGGCACCACCACGACCCCGTTCGACATGGTCGTCCGCAACGACATGGACCGCTACCGCCTCGTCATGGACGTGATCGACCGTGTCCCCGGCCTCGGCGTGCGCGCCGCCGCCGTCCGCCAGCAGATGGCCGACGCCCGCACCCGCCACCACGCCTGGATCCGCGAACACGGCACCGACCTGCCCGAGGTTGCCGACTGGACCTGGACCGGCTGATCACCCACCCCACACCGGACGAAATCCCTCACTCCGCAAAGGAGTCCAGCACCATGACCGTACGCGTCGGCATCAACGGCTTCGGCCGCATCGGCCGCACATATCTGCGTGCGGCACTCGACCGCGCGGAGGCGGGCAGCCAGGACGTCGAGGTGGTCGCCGTCAACGACATCGCGCCGCCCGCCACCCTGGCCCACCTGCTGGAGTACGACTCGACGTTCGGACACATCGGGCGGGAGGTTCTGCACGACGACAGCTCGATCACCGTCGACGGCCGGCGCATCTCCGTCTCCGCCGAGCGCGACCCGGCGGCCCTCCAGTGGTCCGACTACGGCGCCGACGTCGTCATCGAGTCCACCGGCCGCTTCCGTGACCGCGACGCCGCCGCCCTGCACCTGAAGGGCGGCGCCCACACGGTGCTGCTCTCGGCGCCCGGCAAGAACGCGGACGCCACCATCGTGATGGGGGTCAACGACGACACCTACGACCCGCACAACGACCGGATCGTGTCCGCCGCCTCCTGCACCACCAACTGCGTCGCGCCCATGGTCAAGGTGCTCCACGAGGCCTTCGGCATCGAGCGCGGCGTGATGACCACCATCCACGGCTACACCAACGACCAGTCCCTGCTGGACGGCCCGCACAAGGACCTGCGCCGGGCCAGGTCGGCGGCCCTCAGCATCATCCCGACCAGCACGGGAGCCGCCCGCGCGGTCGGGCTGGTGGTACCGGAACTGGCCGGCGCCCTGGACGGCATCGCGGTGCGCGTGCCCGTCGAGGACGGCTCGCTCACCGACCTCGCGGTGGTGCTGCGGACGGCGGCGACGGCAGAGGAGATCAACACCGCCTTCGTCGAGGCGTCGGAGGGACCGCTGAACGGCATCCTCCGCGTCTCGAAGGCGCCGATCGTCTCCCGGGACGTCATCGGCGATCCCTCCTCCTGCGTCTTCGACCCGGCCCTGACCCAGGCCAACGGCACCCTGGTGAAGGTCTTCGGCTGGTACGACAACGAGTGGGGCTACACCAACCGACTCCTCGACCTCACCGCACTGGTGGCCGACGACCGATGAACTCGGAGCGGAGCGGCACGGTCCGCGTACCCCCCGCGCTGCGGGGGGTACGGGCCGTGGTCCTCGACACCGACGGCGTCATCACGGACTCCGCGCGGCTGCACGCCGCCGCGTGGAAGACGGCCTTCGACGCCTTTCTGAGCCCACGCGGCGAGCGCCCCTTCGACCCGCGCGAGGACTATCTGCGTTACGTCGACGGCAAGTCGCGCCTCGACGGCGCCACGGCCTTCCTCGAAGCCCGGGGACTGCGGCCCTCCGATGCCGAGGTCCGCGCCGTCGCCGCCGACAAGGAGCGGCTGTTCACCGAGCGGCTGCGTGGTGGGGGCGTCGACGCCTACCCGGGCACGGTCCGCCTGCTGCGTGCCCTGCGGTCCGCCGGGATCCCGTTGGCCGCCGCCTCCGCCTCCCGGCACGCGGGCGAACTCCTCGAACAGGCGGGAGTACGTGGCCTCTTCGACGTTTTGGTGGATGGAGGGGAGGCGGCCCGGCTCGGTCTGCCCGGCAAGCCCGACCCCGCTCTCTTCCTGGAGGCGACCCGCCGCCTCGGGGTTCCCGCCGAACACGCCGCCGTCGTCGAGGACGCCCTCGCCGGAGTCGAGGCGGGGCGACGCGGCGGATTCGGTCTCGTCCTGGGCGTCGACCGCGCCCGCACCCCGGCCACCCGGGCCGCCCTCCTGGAGCACGGCGCGGACCTGGTGGTCGACGACCTCGCGGAGCTGCTCACTCAGAAGGAGGGCTGACGATGCCCGACTGGACCTGGGCGTACGAAGGTTACGAGCCCGCGCAGGAGCGGCTGCGTGAGGCGCTGTGCACCCTCGGAAACGGCTACTTCGCCACCCGGGGCGCGGCTCCCGAGTGCGCGGCGGACCCCGTCCACTACCCGGGCACATACGCGGCGGGCTGCTACAACCGCCTCACCTCGGACGTGGCTGGACACCGGGTCGAGAACGAGGACATGGTCAACCTCCCCAACTGGCTGCCACTGCGCGTGCGCACCGCCTCCGGGAGCTGGCTGACGCCCGACACCCACAAGGTCCTCGACCACCGCCAGACCCTGGACCTGCGCGCGGGCACGCTGGAACGCACGCTGCGCTACGAGGACGAGCAGGGCCGGTTCCTCTCCGTACGGCAGGTGCGGCTGGTTCACATGGCCGACCCTCATCTGGCCCTGCTGCGCACGGAGCTGACGGCCCAGGGCTGGTCCGGGGAGATCGAGGTCGAGACGGCGCTCGACGGGACGGTCGCCAACACCGGTGTAGAGCGCTACCGCTCCCTCGCCTCCCGGCACCTCACGGACGTCCGGACCGGCACCGCGGCGCCGGACACGATCTGGCTGGAGTGCCGGACCAGCGCCTCCGACATCTGGATCGGCCTGGCGGCCCGCACGGCCGCCGACGTACCCGCCCGGACCGTGGACGCACACGAGCACGCGCGGGCCGCTCAACTGCAGCGGATCTCCCTGGCCGACGGCCGGACGGTATGCGTGGACAAGACGGTCGCCCTGCACACCTCCCACGACCCGGCCAGCAAGGACCCGGCGCACGCCGCCCTCGACCGGGTCGGCCGCGCTCCGGACTTCGCGACCCTGCTGGACTCCCACCGCACGGCCTGGCAACAGCTGTGGCGCAATGCCGAGCTGGACGTGCCGAACAGCGCGGGCCCGGTACTGCGGCTGCACCTCTTCCACCTGCTCCAGACGCTCTCCCCGCACACCGCGGAACTGGATGTCGGCGTCCCTGCGCGCGGGCTGCACGGCGAGGCCTACCGCGGACACGTCTTCTGGGACGAGCTGTTCGTCCTGCCGTACCTCAACCTGCACTTCCCCGAGGTCTCCCGCGCCCTGCTCACCTACCGCCACCGCCGCCTCGAACAGGCCTGCCGGGCCGCGCTCGACGCCGGGCACGCCGGTGCGATGTACCCGTGGCAGAGCGGCAGCGACGGCCGGGAGGAGACCCAGCAACTGCACCTCAACCCGCGCTCCGGGCGCTGGCTGCCCGACCACTCACGGCTCCAGCACCACGTCGGCTCGGCGATCGCGTACAACGTGTGGCAGTACTGCGAGGCGAGCGGCGACACCGAGTTCCTGCACACCAAGGGCATCGAGATGCTTGTGCAGATCGCCCGCTTCTGGGCCGGCCTCGCGGTGTACGACGAGACGCTCGCCCGGTACCGGATCCGTGGCGTCGTCGGCCCCGACGAGTACCACGACGCCTACCCCGGCGCCGAGCGGCCGGGACTCGACGACAACGCCTACACCAACGTCACCGCGGCCTGGGTGATCGCCCGCACCCTCGACGTCCTTTACGACCTGCCCGACCTGCCGCGCCGGGACCTCTGCGAGCGCACCGGCCTCGACGCGGCCGAACTCGAGAACTGGCAGGCGGTCTCCCGGAAGCTGTACGTGCCCTTTCACGCCGGGGTGATCAGCCAGTTCGAGGGCTACGGCGCACTGGAGGAGCTGGACTGGGACGGTTACCGGGCACGGTACGGCGACATCCGGCGGCTCGACCGGATCCTGGAGGCCGAGGGCGACAGCGTCAACCGCTATCAGGCGTCCAAGCAGGCGGACGTCCTGATGCTGGGCTACCTCTTCTCGCCCGCCGAGCTCCGCGGGCTGTTCCGCAGGCTGGGGCACGAGGTGGACGACGCCGTCTGGCGGCGCACCGTCGACCACTACCTGCGGCGCACGAGCCACGGCTCGACGCTGAGCAGCGTGGTGCACGGGTGGGTGCTGGCGCGGGCCCGGCGCGCGGAGGCGTGGACGTTTGTGCACGAGGCCCTGGCCGGGGACATCGCCGATCTGCAGGGCGGCACCACGGGGGAGGGCATCCACCTCGGCGCCATGGCGGGCACCCTCGATCTGGTCCAGCGCTGCCTGACCGGTCTGGAGACCCGGGGCGGCGTGCTGCGACTCGATCCGGTGCCGCTGCCGGAGTTCTCCGAGTACGGCTTCGGGATCCGCTACCGCGGCCATCGCGGGGTACAACTACGCCTGACGTCGGACCAGTTGAGGATTGCCGTGCCGGCTTCCGACCAGGACCCGATCGACCTCGCCCTCGCGGACCGCACGGTGTCCGTGGCCCCCGGGGAATCCTGCACCCTCAGCCTGCCGGACCGGTGACCGTAGGGTTTTGCACATCAGCGCGGAATCACGGCCACCGGGCACTCGGTGTGCTCCAGCACGTCCCCCACAGTGGGGCCGAGCGTCCGGCCCGCGCGGCCGACCACCAGGAGCTCCGCCGAGGCCGACGCCTGGACCAGGGCGGCCGACGGGCTCTGCAGGCGGACGTCCTCGTAGACGTCCACCTGCGGATACTTCTCCCGCCACGGCCGCAGCGCGTCCGACAGCAGCTGCACCTCCTGGTCCTCCCATGCGCCCCGGTCCTCCTCCGGCAGTGCGTACGGCATCCACCGCTCGGTGCGGGAGGGCAGCCGCCAGGCGTGCACGGCGTGCAGCCGGGCACCGCGGCGCCGGGCGGCGTCGAACGCGAAGTCCACGACCGCGCCGCTCACCGGATCACGGGCGTCGACGCCCAGCGTCACCCACTCCGTCCGGCGCCCGCCGCTCGCAGGGTGCGGACCGCCCGGCACCAGCACCACCGGCCGGTCCGAGCGGGCCGCCACCTCATGGGCCACGGAGCCCACGGCCGGCTCCGGCACACCGTCCTCGCCGCGCAGCCCGAGAACGGTGCACGCGGCCCGCGAGCCCAGCGAGAGCAGCGCCCCGGCGACTCCTCCGGCCGGGTCGGCCCCGTCGATGTGCACGACCCGCAACGGCAGTCCGCGCAGCCGCGCGTCCCCCGCCGCCCACTCGGCCGCCGCCCTGCTGGGCGCGGAGGCGTCGACCCCGACAATGATCGGCTCGGTCATGGCGGTTCATCCCTCCATGTGTACGGGATTCCAGGGTGTCCAGCCTCCGCCGTGGACCGGACCACGAGACAGGGGCCGACCGGCCCATGCGGCGCACCCGACCAGCCCCTGGGGCGGGGCCTCGCACCGCTGGATGCTCGAAGGGCCGAGAGGTTTTGAGGAGGCCCGAGATGAGGGACGACGAGCGCGACCGCCCCACCGTGCACGCCTTGCTCGCGGACGGCACCACCGTGTGCATACGGTCCGTGCGGCCTGACGACCACGAGCAGCTGCGAGGGCTCTACGAGGAGATGTCACCGGAGCACCTCCGGCTGCGGTTCTTCGCCGCGAGCTGCCGCTCCGCCGACCTGGCCGCCGACCGGGCCGCGGCGCCGGCCCGCCCCGGCTACCGGGCACTGCTCGCCGAGACGCAGGGCCGGGTGATCGGCCTGGCCGAGTACGAGACCGGTGACGACCCCGAGACGGCCGAGATGTCCATCGCCGTGGCCGACGGGCTGCACCACCGGGGCGTCGGCACCCTCCTGGTCGAACACCTCGTCTCCGCCGCGCGTGCGGACGGCGTCACCACGTTCACCGCCGACGCGCTCAGCGAGAACTACGAGGTGCTGCGGCTCTTCACCGACCTGGGTCTGCGTGCCGGACGCCGGTTCGAGGGTCCGGAGGTGCGCTGCACCATCGCGCTCGACGAGGACGACACCTATCTCGCGGCCGTCGAGGCCCGTGGCCGGGCCGCCGATGTCGCCAGCCTGGAACCGCTGCTGCGCCCCGACGCGGTCGCCGTGGTCGGCGCCGGACGCAGGCCCGGATCGGTGGGGCGGGCTCTCCTGCACCATCTGCACGCGGGGGGCTTCACCCGACGGCTCTTCGCGGTGAACCCTCACGTCTCCTCAATCCTCGGCGTGCCCTCCTACCCGTCGGTCAGCGCACTGCCCAAGGTCCCCGATCTCGCGGTCCTCGCGATACCCGCGGACGCCGTGCCCGCCACGGCCGAAGAGTGCGGCAAGGCCGGCGTACGGGCGCTGCTCGTGGTGACGGCCGGGCTCGACCCCGACCAGGCGGAAGCGCTCATGACCGCGTGCCGCACCTACGGCATGCGGCTCGTCGGCCCCAACTGCCTCGGCATCTCCAACACCGACCCGAGGCTCCGCCTTGACGCCACCTTCGCGGCCGAGCACGCGCGCTCCGGCACGGCGGGCGTCGCCGTACAGTCCGGCGGCGTGGGCATCGCCCTGCTCGACGGGCTGTCCCGGCTCGGCATCGGTGTCTCGTCCTTCGTGTCGCTCGGCGACAAGTACGACGTCAGCGGCAATGACATGCTCCAGTGGTGGGAGAGCGACGGCCGCACCGGCCTGGCCCTGCTGCACCTGGAGTCCTTCGGCAACCCGAGGGCGTTCTCCCGCACCGCCCGGCGCGTGACCCGCCTGATGCCCGTACTGACGGTCGACGCGGGCCGTACCGAGGCCGGTCGCCGTGCCGCCGCCTCGCACACCGCGGCCGCCGCGACCCGGACCATGACCCGACAGGCGCTGTTCACCCAGGCGGGCGTCACCGCGACCCGGTCGGTGGGCGAACTCCTCGAAACCGCCGCCCTGTTGCACGCCCAGCCGCTCCCGGCCGGGTCCCGCGTGGCGATCGTCACCAACGCGGGCGGTGCGGGTGTCCTCGCGGCGGACGCCTGCGCCGAGGCCGGGCTGACCCTGCCCGCCCCCACCCCCGAACTGATCGACGACCTGCTCGCCGTGCTGCCCGAAGGGGCGGCCGTGGGCAACCCCGTCGACGCCACGGCGGCCGTCACGGAGGACCAGCTCAGGGACTGCGTGGACCGGCTCCTGCGCTACCCGGGCATCGACACCGTGCTGCTGGCCCTCGTCCCCACCGCCGTCGCCGTGGCGACCGGCGACGACCTCGGCCACGCCGTCACCGACGGTCCCGGACGGCGGGAACGGCCCGTCGCCGTCGTACGCCTGGAGCAGGACCTGCCGGTCAAGCTGTTGCCCGCGCGGGAGGGCGGCGCCATCCCCTCGTACGCCGAACCGGTCGCGGCGGCACGTGCCCTGGCGCACGCCGCCCGTCGTGCGGCCTGGCTGAACCGGCCCGCGGGCACGATCCCGGAGCTGATGGAGGTCGACACGGCCTCGGCGCACACGGTCGCCGAGACCTACCTCGCCGCACATCCCGACGGTGGCTGGCTCGACCCGCGCACCTGCGCCGAACTCCTCTCCTGCTACGGCATCTCGCAACTCCCGTGGGCCTGGGCCGAGACCGAGGACGACGCCGTCATCGCCGCCGAACGGTTGCGCGGTGCCGACGGCCGCGTGGTCATGAAGGCCCACTGGCCCGGCCTGGTCCACAAGACCGAACAGCACGCGATCCATCTCGACCTCCAGGGCGACGCCCAAGTACGTGCCGCTTTCAGGGACTTCGAGACCCGGTTCGCCGGACTCATGACCGGAGTCGTCGTCCAGCCGCTGGCGGCGCGCGGCACCGAGCTGTTCGCGGGCGTGGCGCAGGACGACGTCTTCGGCCCCCTGGTGCTGTTCGGGCTAGGCGGCACGGCGACCGAGGTGCTGGCCGACCACGCCGCCCGCCTCGCCCCGCTGACCGACCACGACGTGCACGACCTGATCACCGCGCCACGCTGCGCGCCCCTGCTGCTGGGCGCGCACGGCAGTAGGCCGGCCGATCTCCAGGGCCTCGAACAGCTCCTGCTGCGGCTGTCCCGCATGGCGGGCGACCTGCCGCAGCTCGCCGAGGCCGACTTCAACCCCGTCCTGGCGACGCCCGCCGCGGTCACCGTGCTCGACGCGCGCGTCCGCCTGCTGCCGCGCCGGGCCCAGGACCCCTATCTGCGCCGACTGCGCTGAGGAGGAACAGAGATGAGGCAGAACAAGGTCGGATCGGTGATGGCCACGAAGGTCGTCACGGCCCGGTACGGCACCCCCTTCAAGGAAGTGGCACGGCTGCTCACCGAGCACCGCGTCAGCGGGCTGCCGGTGATCGACGAGGACGACAAGGTCCTCGGTGTGATCTCCGAGACCGACCTCATGGTCCGGCAGTCGGGCGTCCCTGAGCCCTACGGGACGCCGCGCCGCTTCCGGTTCACCGGGCTGACCCGCGGAGCCCGACGGCAGGCCGCGAAGGGGCACGCACGTACCGCCGGACAGCTGATGTCCGTGCCACCGGTCACCGTGCACGCCGACGAAACCATCGCCGAGGCCGCCCGGACCATGGCGCGCAGCCGCGTGGAGCGGCTGCCGGTGGTGGACGACGAGGACCGGGTCGTCGGCATCGTCACCCGCCGCGATCTGATCCAGGTCTTCCTGCAGCCGGACGACGTGATCCGCCGCCAGGTGATCGACGAGGTGCTGGTCCGCACGCTGTGGTTGAGCCCCTCGACCGTCGAGGTCGCCGTGTACGAGAGGGTCGTCACGCTGACCGGCCATGTGGAGCGCAGGAGCGAGGCGGAGATCGCCGTCTCCATGACCGACCGGATCGACGGCGTGGTCGCGGTGGTCGACAGCCTGACCTACCGACTGGACGACTCGCACCTGCGGCCGGACGAGCCGGCCCTGCACGGTGTCACCGAGGAATGGCTGCGCAAGCTGTGAAGCACGGCGAGAGGAGGGGTACCGCCATGCCGACCAAGGTGCTCGTCGCCTATGGGACGACGAACGGATCGACCGCGCGGATCGCGGAGACCATCGCAAAAGTCCTGCGCAAGGGGGGCGTGCCCACCGAGGCGGTGCCCGCTCACTCGGTGACGGGCGTCGAGTCGTACGACGCCGTGGTCGTGGGCGGTGGACTGTACGCGGGGCGCTGGCACAAGGACGCTCGCCGCTTCGTCCGTCGGCACGGCCGTGTGCTCGCGGGGCGTCCGCTGTGGTTCTTCAGTAGCGGTCCGCTCGACGCCTCGGCCACGGAGAAGGACATCCCGCCCGTCCCCGGAGTGCGGCGGGCCATGACCCGGCTCGGTGTCCGTGCGCACGTCACGTTCGGGGGCTGCCTGGAGGAAGGGGCCAACGGATTCGTCGCCCGGAAGATCGTTTCCTCCGGGAAGGGCGGGGACTTCCGAGACTTCGGGCAGATCGAGGCGTGGGCCACGGACATCGGAACCGAACTGGTGTCCGGAGTGCGGTCGGATTGAACCCCGTGCCGCTTCGGGACCGGGCGCAACCGGAACCTTTCCGGTTGTGCCCTCACGCCGACCTGAAGCGTGATGCGACCGGACGGGAACTCGACGACGGTCCGATGGCCTGAACTGTGTTCGGAATTCCCGTCGTCGAGGCAGTGCGTGATGCTGCCGAGACCTCCCAGGCAGTACCGTGAGGGCAGGCGAACTGGTGCGCGGCCTTGTCCGCTTGATGGGCCGGAGGAAGCGATGGGCGCGGACACGCGTGGGGGATCCGAGCAGCATCTGCCCAAGCTTCGCCTCGACGAACTGCTGGGCGAACTGCAGGTGCGCATCGACGCCGTCCGCGGCACTCGGGACCGCCTGCACAGCCTGCTGGAGGCCGTCCTGTCCGTCGGACGGGAGCTGGACCTGCCCCAGGTGCTGCGCAGCATCGTCGAGGCCGCGGTGGTCCTGGTGGACGCCGAGTACGGCGCCCTGGGCGTGATCGGCGGCGACCGGAAGCTGTCCGCGTTCATCACCGTCGGCATCGACGAGGAGCGGCGGGCCGAGATCGGGGCGCTGCCCAGTGGGCACGGGCTCCTCGGTGAGCTGATCCGGCACCCGGTGCCCCTGAGGCTGCCGGAGCTCTCCGAGCACCCCGAGTCGTACGGCTTCCCCGCCCACCACCCGCCGATGCACTCCTTCCTCGGCGTACCGATCCGGGTGCGCGACGAGGTGTTCGGGAACCTGTACCTCACCGAGAAGCGCGACGAGCGGGAGTTCGACGCGGAGGACGAGTCCGTCCTGTCGACGCTGGCCGTGGCCGCCGGCGTCGCCATCGAGAACGCGCGGCTGTACGAGGAGACCAGGCTCCGCGAACGCTGGCAGGGGGCCAGCGGGAAGGTCACCAGCGTCCTGCTGACCGGCGCGCCGAGCGCGGAGGTGCTGGAGCTCATCGTCGACGAGGCCCGGAAGATCGTCTCCGCGGACATGGGAATGATCGCGGAGGGCGTACCGGGTGAGGAGGCGCTGAGGCCCGCGCTGGCCGTCGGGCTCGGCGCGGAGCGGCGCGGCGGCCTGGTGATGTCGGCCCGGGACGGCTTCGTCGGAGCCGCGCTGAGCTCCGCGGAGCCTGTGGTCAGCGCCGACATCGCACACGATGCCCGCGCGGGCGAGGGCGAAGCCCAGTGGGCCGGGCTCGGACCCGTCGTGGCGGTGCCGCTCGGTACCAGCGGGAAGGCCCGGGGCGTGCTGCTCCTCGGGCGGGTCCAGGGCGGCGCGCCCTTCGGAGATGCGGACACCGGACCGCTGCTCGGGTTCGCCGACCAGGCCGCACTGGCGCTGGAGCTGGCCGAGCGACGGCGGGACGCGGAACAGATCGCGCTGCTCCAGGACCGCGACCGCATCGCCCGGGACCTGCACGACCTCGCCATCCAGCGGCTCTTCGCGGCCGGCATGACACTGCAGAGCGCCCAGCGCTTCATGGAGCATGCCGAGGGCATGGAGCGACTGACACGGACCGTCGACGACCTCGACGACACCATCAAGATCATCCGTTCCACGATCTTCGGCCTGCGAACGCACGGCGGGGCCGGCCGGGAGGGCAACGGTCTGCGCGGCCGGGTTTCCGAGGCGGTCACGGCCGCGACCACGTCGTTCGGGTTCGCGCCCGCGCTGCGGATCGAGGGGCTCGTCGAGACCGATGTTCCCGGGGACGTCGCCGACCACGCCGTCGCGGTGCTCGGTGAAGCGCTGAGCAACGCGGCCCGGCACTCCGGAGCGCATGCCGTGGACGTCCGACTCCACTGTGCCGGGGGCGAGTTGACGCTCACCGTGACGGACGACGGTTGCGGGGTGTCGGGTGACGTACGGCGCAGCGGGCTGAAGAACATGGAGGAGCGGGCCGTCGCCCTCGGGGGCGTACTGACGCTCGGCGAGCGGCCCGAGGGCGGTGGCACGCGGCTGGTGTGGCGGGTACCGGTGGGCGCGCCCAGCGCGGGTCCGGGGCCCGGTCCTGCGAATGGCTGAGACTGTCGGTGACCTGTGCGTCCGATGTCCGTCGGCTGCGGGTGACGGGGGCCGGCCGCGCAGGTCACCGCGCCCCTGAAGGGCACTCCCGGGGTCAGCGAGTCTGGTGGTCGGCGGTGTCGGGGTGCTCCAACTGGCTGGCCAGGACAGCCGCCTGGACCCTGCGCTGGACGCCTAGTTTGGCCAGCAGTCGGGAGATGTGGTTCTTCACCGTCTTCTCGGACAGGTAGAGCTTCTTGCCGATCTCACGGTTGGTGAGTCCGTCCCCGATCAGCGCGAGGATGTCGCGCTCGCGGGGCGAGAGGCCGGCGAGTTCGGGAGCGAGTGCCGGGGCCTCGGTGGGGTCCGCGCGCAGAGACCGCATGAGCCGGGCCGTCGTCGTGGGGTCCAGCATCGACTGGCCGGAAGCCACGGTGCGGATCGCCGCGACCAGGTCGGAGCCCTTGATCTGCTTGAGCACGTACCCCGAGGCTCCGGCCATGATCGCGTCGAGCAGGGCCTCCTCGTCGTCGAACGACGTCAGCATCAGACAGGCCAGCTCCGGCATCTGGTTGCGCAGCTCCCGGCAGACGCTGATCCCGTCACCGTCCGGCAGACGTACGTCCAGGACGGCCACGTGCGGCCGCAGCGCCGGCCCGCGCACCAGCGCGTGCTCGACGCTGCCCGCGTCGCCGACCACCGAGATGTCCGGCTCGGCGTCCAGGAGATCGGCCAGACCGCGGCGCACCACCTCGTGGTCGTCCAGCAGGAAGACCCGGATGGGGTTCTGTTCCGTGAAGGTGCGCGCCTCGGCCATGACGACCCCTTGTTCAGTTTCAGTGGTGGACTGCGGACCACGAGCGGGTTGTGACGACGATCATCACGCTCCGGGGCCGAACGCACTAGGGCCGACCGGCCCAACTTGAGACCGGTCCTGGAATCGACCGCCGGTCACCGCTCCTGCTGCCCGGACGGCCCCGGCAGTTCGAACTCGACGTCCACCACACCTTCGACGGCCCGCACCAGGCGCGCGGCCACGGGCACCAACGAGGTGTCCCGGACACGCCCGGTGAGGGTGACGACCCCGTCGTGCACCTGTACCCGCACCGGTGACAACGGCGCACGGAACAGATACGACACCACTTCGCGGCGCACCTCCTCGGCGATGTCCTCGTCGTCCCGCAGGAACACCTTCAGAAGGTCGCCGCGGCTGACGACGCCTTCGAGCAGGCCCACCTCGTCGACGACGGGGAGCCGCTTGACCTTGGCGTGCGCCATGGTTCGTGCGGCCTGCGCGAGAGTCGCGTTCGCCTGGACGGTGACGGCCGGGGCCGTCATCAGGTCCTCGGCGGTCACGGCGCCGGCCTTGGCGAGATCGGAGAGTCGCTGCAGCTGCGTGTACCGGTCCGGATCGGTGTCGCGGAACTCCTCCTTGGGGAGCAGATCGGCCTCGGAGACCACGCCGACCACCCGGCCCTCGCCCTCCAGGACGGGCAGCGCACTGACCTTCCACTGCTCCATCAACTGCACGATCTCCTTGAAGTTGGCCTTGCGGCCGATGGCGGCGACGGTGTGGGTCATCACGTCGCTGACGATGTGCGGGGTGCCGTGCACGGTGACTCCTCGGTGGATTGCGACGTGGTCAACTGAGGCTTCCGCTGCCGTAGGGCGCGTACATGTCCAGCAGCCGGGTCCTGGCCGACCGCAGCCGTCGGGCGACCGTGTCTCCCACCCACTGGCTCACGGCCATGCCCAGCGCCGGATCGGCCTGACACATCTCGCGGACGGCTTCGGCGTCGAACTCGTACGCGCGCACCGGACTCGTGGCCTCGGCGCCCAGGTGCCAGGTGTGCGGTCCGAACAGCCAGGACCAGCCGACGAGTTCGTTGTGCCCGACGGTCTCGATGACGGCCGCACGGCGGCCGGGCACGCGCATGTCGAGGGCCACCGTGCCGGTACGGATGATCCAGAACCGGTCCGCTCGTCGGCCCTCCTCGAACAGACGCGTTCCCAGCGGGAACGACACCTCCCGGGCGATGTGCATCAGCCGCTCGCCGTGCTCGGCGGGCAATGCCCGCAGCATGCTGGAAGTGGGGGAAGCGTTCATGATCGTGTCCTCTTCCTCGAGCTCCTCTTCCAGGAGCGCGACCCTGCCACCTCCAATCTCTGCTCCCGGCCCCCCTTCCACCATGGGCCGAAGGGCCCCTCGGAAGGGCCTGCCCGGCCCCTGCGCACGGGCACGGCCCGGTATCAGGCTCGATGGGAGAAGAGGAATCCACCGGCATCAACGCAGGAGGTGCGGACCATGCTTCGACACGTCGCCGCGGGGATCGACGGTTCTCCCGAAGGCCTGGCCGCCGCGCACTGGGCGGCCAGGGAAGCCATGCGCCGAGGCACGGCGCTGCGCCTGGTGCACGCCTGGGAGTGGCAGCCGCGGCCGGCCCCGAGCGTCCCCGCGGACATGTCGCAGCGATCCTGGGCCGAGGACATGCTGGCGCAGGCGTCGGACAGCTTGCGCGCCGCACACTTCGGCCTGCAGGTCATCACCCACTCGGTCGCCGACGCACCGGTCGGGGCCCTGCTCGCGGCGGCCGAGGAGGCCGATCTGCTGGTCCTCGGCTCCCACGGGATCAGCGGCGTCGCGGGCTTCCTGACCGGATCGGTGTCACAGCGGGTGGTCGCCAGGTCACCGCGCCCCGTGGTGCTCGTGCGGGCGGGGGAGTGCACCGCCGACGAGCACTTCTCGGCGGTGGACGGTATCTCCCCCGACGAGATACCCGAGACCCCGTACCGCGAGGTCGTGCTCGGCCTCGACACGGCCCGGCCCTGCGACGAACTGATCGAGTTCGCCTTCGACGCCGCCCGGCGCCGTGCCACCCCGCTGCGCGTGGTCCATGCCTTCAGCCCTCCGCCCGCCTACGCGGCGATCGACAGGCTCGCCCCCGAGAACGGCCCCGAGCTGCTCGCCGAGCACGAGCGCGCCGTGGTCACGACGCTTCGCCCCTGGTGCGAGAAGTTCCCCGAGGTCGCCGTGACCGAGACCGTCACCGAAGGGCGGGCGGGCGGCGAGCTGATCCACGCTTCGGCCGGCGCGGCCCTCCTCGTGGTGGGCCGCAGGGTGCGCGAGACCCGGCTCGGCACCCACCTCGGCTCCGTCGCGCACGCTGTACTGCACCACGCGCCCTGCCCCGTCGCCGTCGTCCCGCACGCCTGAACAGCCCCGGAGGATGCGAGATGACCAGCTACGTGTACGAGTTCTCCGAGGGCGGCCGTGACATGGCGGACCTGCTCGGCGGCAAGGGAGCCAACCTGGCGGAGATGACCCGGCTGGGACTGCCGGTACCGCCCGGCTTCACCGTCACCACCGACGCCTGCCGGGAGTACCTGGCCACCGGCGAGGAACCGGGGGAACTGGCCGCCCAGGTCGCGCACGCACTGGTGGAGCTGGAACGAGGCACCGGACGCGAGCTGGGGTGCCGTGACAACCCTCTGCTGCTGTCCGTGCGTTCGGGCAGCAAGTTCTCGATGCCCGGGATGATGGAGACGATCCTGGACATCGGCCTCGGCGACGCATCCGTCCTCGGACTCGCCAAGGCCACCGGCAGCGAGCGCTTCGCGTGGGATTCGTACCGCCGCCTCCTCCAGATGTACGGCCGCACGGTGCTCGGCATCGCCCCGGAACTGTTCGACCGGCGGGGGAGCACCGACGATCCCGCCCGGCTCGTCGAGGACTACAAGCAGGTGATCCGGGACGCGACGGGTGAGGAGTTCCCGCAGGACCCCGGCGCGCAGCTGTACCGCTCGATCCGGGCGGTCTTCCGCTCCTGGGACAGCGAGCGCGCCCGCCTCTACCGCCGCCGCGAACACATCCCCGACGACCTGGGCACCGCCGTCAACATCCAGATGATGGTGTTCGGCAACCTCGGTCCGGACTCCGGCACGGGAGTCGCCTTCACCCGCGACCCGGCCACCGGCGCCCGCGGCGTCTACGGCGACTACCTGCAGGACGCCCAGGGCGAGGACGTCGTCGCCGGCATCCGCAACGCCGTGCCACTTGCCGAACTGGAACGGCTCGACCCGCCCTCGTACCGGCAACTCGTCAACCACATGGACGCGTTGGAACGCCACTACCGCGACCTGTGCGACATCGAGTTCACCATCGAGCGGGGCACACTCTGGATGCTCCAGACCCGGGTCGGCAAGCGCACCGCCGAGGCCGCCTTCCGTATCGCAGAGGCACTCGTCGACGAGGAACTGATCGGCGAGGACGAAGCGCTCGCCCGGGTCTCGGGCGCGCAACTCGGCCGCCTGATGTTCCCCCGCTTCGAAGCACACGCCGAGACGAAGCCGCTCGCCCACGGCGTCCCGGCATCCCCCGGCGCCGCAGTCGGAGCCATCGCCTTCGACTCGGCCGAGGCGGTGCGGCGCGCCGCGACGGGGGAGAAGGTGATCCTCGTACGCCGGGAGACCACCCCCGACGACCTGCCCGGGATGGTCGCGGCCGAGGCCGTGCTCACCAGCCGTGGCGGCAAGACCAGCCACGCGGCTGTCGTGGCGCGCGGCATGGGCAAGGTGTGCGTGTGCGGCGCCGAGGAACTGACGGTGGACGTCGAGGCACGGACGCTCACCGCCCCCGACCGGACCGTGCTCGCCGAAGGCACGGTGATCTCCGTGGACGGCACGGCGGGCACGGTCCACCTCGGGGCACTGCCGCTGACCGACTCGCCGGTGGGCCACTTCCTGGACACCGGGGAACGCGACGGGGCATTGACCCACGCCGTGGCCCGCACCCTCGAACACGCCGACTCCGTACGCCGCCTGGGGGTGCGCGCCAACGCCGACACCCCAGAGGACGCGGCCCGCGCCCGCCGCTACGGAGCCGAGGGGATCGGACTGTGCCGCACCGAGCACATGTTCCTCGGCGAGCGGCGCGGCCTGGTCGAGTCGATGATCCTCGCCGAGGACGAGAGCGGGCGGCGCGCCGCCCTGGACGCGCTGCTGCCGCTCCAGCGGGCCGACTTCGCCGGCATCCTGGCCGCGATGGACGGGCTGCCGGTGACGATCCGGCTGATCGACCCCCCGCTGCACGAGTTCCTGCCCGACCGCACCGAACTCGCCGTCCGTGTCGCCACCCACCCCACCGCGCACGACCGGCGTCTGCTGGCCGCCGTGGAGCGCACGCACGAGAGCAACCCGATGCTCGGGCTGCGCGGTGTGCGCCTCGGACTCGTCGTCCCGGGGCTGGTCGAGATGCAGGTACGGGCGATCGCCGAAGCCTGCGTGGAGCGGCTGCGGGACGGGGGAGACCCCCGGGCCGAGATCATGGTTCCGCTGGTCGGCACGGTGGAGGAGCTGCGGATCGTACGGGCGGCCGCGGAGCGCGTACTCGCCGAGGTGTCGAAGTCGTCCGGACTCACGGTCGACTGCCCCATGGGCACGATGATCGAACTGCCCCGTGCCGCGCTGACCGCCGGCCGGATCGCCGAGGCCGCCGATTTCTTCTCCTTCGGCACCAACGATCTGACGCAGACGGCGTGGGGACTGTCCCGCGACGACGTCGAGGCGTCCTTCTTCCCCGCCTACCTCGCCCAGGGCATCTTCGCCACCTCGCCCTTCGAGACCCTCGACCGGGACGGAGTCGGCCGACTGGTCCGGATCGCCGTCGAGGAGGGCCGCGCGACGAACCCGACCCTGAAGATCGGCGTCTGCGGCGAGCACGGCGGCGACCCGGACTCCATCCACTTCTTCCACGACACCGGCCTCGACTACGTCTCCTGCTCGCCGTTCCGCGTTCCGGTCGCCCGCCTGGAAGCGGGCCGCGCGGCACTGGCGAACCGGGCGGACGGGGCGTCCGCGGCCACCTAGACGACACCGACCAAGGGGAGGGAAAGACATGACCACCCGTCATGTGACCGTCGGCGTGGACGGCACGCTCATCGCCGTAAGGGCGCTGGACCGGGCCGCCGAGGAAGCGGTGCTGCGCGGCGCCCTGCTGGACATCGTGTACGCCGTGCCCGACCTCGACGAGGCCGGCCCGGTACTGGCGTCCGCGGCTGCCCGGGTACACGAGCGGCACCCCGGCCTGCCCGTCACGACCTCCGCCTTCGAGGGCGGACCGGTCCAGGCGCTGGTTCAGCACGGTCGGGACGCCGAGCTCACCGTGGTCGGCACGCGAGGACTCGGCGGTGTCGCCGGCTTACTGTTCGGCTCGGTGAGCCTGCGGCTGGCCGCGCGGACGCGCGGTCCGCTGCTCGTCGTACGCGGGAACCACCGGTCCGCCCGCCGCGGTGGGGTGTTGCTCGGCATGGAAGGCGACGCCGACGCGGATGCCGCGGCATACGCCTTCGCGGAGGCGGCGCGCCGCGGGGTCCGGCTGAGTGTGCTGGACGCCGCGGCCTCGCGACACCCGGCGCCCGCACCACCGGCCCCGAGTCACGCGGATCGGGCGCGGGACGATGCCGTCGTGCGAGTACCGACCGAACAGGCTGCACCGCGCCGTGCGGTTGCCGGGCTGCGGCAGCGCTATCCCCAAGTCGAAGTGGTGCTCCACACGTTCGACTCCGGCCGAGTGCACTCGCTGCTGGAGGCGACCCGCGAAGCCGCCGTCGTAGTCGTCGGTGCCCACGGCCACCCCCACCGCATCGGCCCGCGACCGGGCCCGGTCACCGCCGTCCTGCTGCACCACTCCCACTGCCCGGTCGCGATCGTGTGAACGGACCCTCGCGGGAGAACGGGGCATGTGCGGATGGGCCGTTCGGCCCCGGGCCGGGACCTGCGGCCCCTCCTGACGTGAGCCTGCCACCCGGAGACTGAGTCGCATCCCCTTGAGGAGGTCCGCACATGTCCCGCAACGTCACCGTCGGTCTGGACGGTTCGCCCGAGAGTCTCGCAGCAGCAGACTGGGCCGCCCACGAGGCGCAGCTGCGCGACGCGCCCCTGCGCCTCGTGCACGCCTGGCAGTGGCAGCCCTACGTGTACTCCCCGCTTGCGGGCGTCTCCGTGCCGCCCGTGGACGACCCGCAGGGCGAGTGGGCCGAGCGCCTGCCGCGGGAGACCGCCGCCCGCCTTGCCGAGCGCCACCCCGGCCTGCACATCTCAGCCGAGCGGATCCCGGAGCAGCCCGTCACCGCGCTGCTGGCTGCCGCCGAGGAGGCTGATCTCCTGGTGCTCGGGTCCCGGGGCCTCGGCGGAGTGACCGGGTTCATCGTCGGCTCCGTGGCACTGGCCGTCGTGGCCAGGACCGAGCGGCCGGTCGTCCTCGTACGAGCCGGCGAACGTGTCGCAGACGACCACCTGAAGGGCGGTGTCGTGCTCGGCCTCGACCTGGAGCGCCCGGACGGTTCCCTGATCGGCTTCGCGTTCGAAGCCGCTTCTCGGCGCGGGCGGAACCTTCGCGTCCTCCACGGATGGAGTCTGCCGTCCTCCTACGCCTACGGCGGCGCCTTCGACCTCGACCTCAACGCGGAACTGCGCGCGCAGGTCCGGCACAACATGATCGAGGTACTGCGGCCGTGGCGGGAGAAGTTCCCCGGCATCGAGGTGAACGAGCAGGCGGTGGTCGGCAGCGCGGGCTCCCACCTGGTCGACGCCTCCAGGGACGCGGCACTGGTCGTGGTCGGGCGTCGCAACCGGCGTACGCCGGTCGGTCCGCACATCGGACCGGTGACGCAAGCAGTGCTGCACCATGCCGCCGCTCCAGTGGCGGTGGTGCCGCACGACTGACCGGGCACACGGTGGCGGTCAGGAGTGAGTGAGCCTGCGCCCGTGGCGTCACCACTCCACGGTGCAGGCGGCGGAGCCGTGGATCGGCACATCGACGAACTCTTCGAACGGTAGAGGCTTCGCGCCGGCGGCCGAATGTGCTTCCGACAGGCTTGCGCCAAGTGGCTGTCCTGGACGAAGGCGGCCATGAGGTCGTCAGCCGCGATGCGTGCCGCCGTGAACACGAGGTCATCACTTCGACCAGCATCAACGACATTGCCCACGACCGCACCGTCTGGTTGGCCGCCCGCCACGTCCCCGGGCGACCAACCAGGCAGATCACCGACTTCTGAAACACGTCCCAGCCGCGGATACAGACCGCCGTGCTGCTCGCCGCGGCGATCGTCGCCGCCCGTCTCGTCGTTCCGGTGGCGGAGGACCTGGTGAGGATGGCGCGGCGCAGATCCAGGATGTGGCGGTGGTCCAGGAAGGCGTGCGTGTGAGGGAAAAACCACGGGCCCCACGCTCCCGCGGCGCGGCGCACACGGAACCGGAGGAGCAGCCGGTTCGGGAGGTTGACCAGGTGTACCCACTGCCGAGAGTGCAGAGCGATTCAGGCAACTGTTCGGCAGCGGGGTCGTAGCCCGTGCGGTGAGACTCAGACTGGCTGGGGGATGACGGCGACCGGGCATCCCGAGTGGTGCAGCAGGGTGTGGGCGACCCTGCCGAGTTGCAGACCGAAGCGACCGGGGCGGCGCAGAGCGCCGACGACGACCAGGTCGGCCTCGGCTGTCGCATCCAGCAGGACGTGGTGGGCGGGGCCTTCGACCGTTTGGTGATGGATATCGACCCGTGGGTGTTCCTGTTCGATCTCGCGCAGGGCGTCGTCGATGCCGGCCGAGGCCCGCTCCTCGCGCAGCCGGGCGGCGTCGTCGGCGATCAGCATGTGGTCCACGGGCTCGTTGGCCGGGCTGCGCCAGGCTCGCACGGCCGTCAGGTCGCAGCCGCGCGCCTCAGCCTCGCGCACGGCGAACCGCACAGCGCTCGCGCTGCCGGTCGGGTCCCCGACCCCTACCACGACGCGGCCGAGTACTCCCTGGCGGTTACGCTCCGCGCCACGGACCACGATGACCGGGCACACGGCACGAGCCGCCACCGCGAGGCTGACCGACCCCAGCAGCAGCCCGGCTATCTGGCCCCGCCCACGAACGCCTGTGACCAGGGCGAAGGCCTCGGGCCCCGCCTGCAGCAGCGCGGAAACGGCGTCGTCGGGCAGTACTTCGCCCGACGCCTTGACCTCGGGATTCCGCAGCCGGGCACGCTCCACGCAGGAAGCGACGATGTGCTCTGCCATGACCTGCTCGGCAGGACGGTCGGTGCCGAAGGACGGCCGGACTCCCTCATAGCGCTCCCACAGGGAGGCGTGGACCAGGCGCAGCGGCAGCCCGCGCCGCGCCGCCTCGTCCACCGCCCAGTCGACCGCCAGCAGACTGGAGTCCGATCCGTCGATACCCACGACCAGCGGGAGTTCCATCATCGCCACCGCCTTCTCCGTCCGACTGTCGGGCGCCTCCTGTAAACACCGTCGCACCGTTCGCGAATCGCCGCGACACACCCACCGGCTCCCGGACCGGGCGGCCCGTCGGCTTGAGGTACGTGAGGTGGCCGGGCGACATCCGGGCGCGGCGGGCTGTTTCCTCCCGGCTGATCCCGTGTCTCCGGCGTTCGGCGGCCACGCGTCGGCCGATGCCGACGGGGTTGGTTGCCCCGCTCGGTGGGGCAGACGGAGACACGGCCGCCGCCTCAGCGGTGTCCTGCCGTGAGTCGTGCGTGGCCTCGGGCTGTCCGTGTTCCAGGTGGTGGATGTGCGCGTCGGCCCGGGGGACACGAGCGTCACCTCGTACGTGTCCGACCAGCGCACGTCGTAGGGGGCGTTCCGTCCTCGTGATGGAGGCCGACGATCTCGCCGTCGCGCCTGGCGGCGCCGGTCGTCGGACCTTCGATGACGAGTTGGTCGCCGAGGTGAGCTCGCATGATCGCCGCCCTCTCCTCAGAATGGTGCTGTATCCAACCTGCCCCGCGGGACAGACCGCCGCACGGCCGAGAGCTCCGCGTCCGCGAGGCGGGCGGTTCGCATCCGGGAGGCACCATGCACCACCGAACGGTCGATGAGCTCATGACCCGGGGCGTCGTCCGGGCTCGACGTGACACGCCGTTCAAGGAGCTCGTCAGGCTCCTGGCGGAGAACGATGTCACTGCCGTGCCCGTGGTGGACGATCTGGACCGCCCCATGGGGGTGGTGTCCGAGGCCGACCTGCTGCGCAAGAGCGCCGATCAGGCCGATCCGTCGGGCAGGACCCCCGTTCCGCACCTGGAAGCCTGGGAGCGGGCCAAGGCCGAGGGCTCCCGCGCCGAGGAACTCATGTCGGCCCCGGCGGTGTGCGCGCGCCCGGAGTGGAGCGTTGTCGAGGCTGCCCGCCTCATGGAGGCCCAGCACGTCAAGCGGCTGCCCGTGGTGGATGAGGCGGACCGGCTCCTGGGCATCGTCAGCCGTGGTGATCTGCTGCGGATCTTCCTGCGCCGTGACGACGCCATCCGTGAGGAGATCACCGGCGACCTGCTGCGGCACACCATGGGGATCGATCCGACGGAGGTGACGGTCGAGGTACGAGACGGGCGGGTTGCCCTCGATGGCGCCGTGGAGTACAGGGGTCTGATCCCCGTGATTGAACAATTGTGCCGCGGAGTCGATGGCGTCGTCTCGGTCCACAGCCACATCGCCTATCGCACGGACGACGCTCGGCGTCCCTCCAGCGGCGCCTGACCGGGGGTGTCATCTGATCCCTCCGTGGATACTCCGTCCTTCAGGAAGGGGAGAAGTCAAGGATGGTCAGCTTTGAACGACCACCGCCACCGCGCCGAGCTGGCACTGTCCTGCGACCTGGCGACCAGGAACCGCGTGGCAGCGGACAGCGTGGTCAGTTCCGGGTAGTCCTCCTCGTCGATCCGGATTCCCGTGCGCTCGGACAGCAGCTCCACCAGGCTGAGGAAGTCGAGCGAATCGAGTTCGAGAACATCACGGAACTTGTCGTCCGGTTCGACCTGAGTGAAGTCGGCGTCGGGGATGATCTGGGTGATCGACTCCTTGACCACGGCCATGGCCTCAGCGTTGTCCAGGGGCTTCATCTGACTCACAACTCCTCCGGTTTCTGCAGCAGTCGGTCGACCGCCGTGAGGTAGCGGGCCCCGACGGCACCGTCCGTGGCCCGGTGGTCGGCGGCCAGAGTCGCGGTCACCAGGGGACGCACGCCGAGCATGCCGTTCGCGGCCCAGGGCCGCTCGACGACCGTGCCGAAGCCGACCAGGGCCACCTGGGGCGGATGGATGACACCGAAGACGGTCTCCACGCCCTGGTCGCCGAGGTTGGTGACGGTCAGGGTGGCGCCGGTCATGTCGCTGCCGCGCAGCTTTCCCCGGCGGGCGCGCTGGACCAGGTCTTTGAGGACCGTCATGAGGGCGTCGGGCGGCAGTGTGTCGGCGCCGTGGATGACCGGGGCGAGCAGTCCGCCCTGCCGGAGCGACACCGCGACACCCAGGTTGACCGCGGGGCCGGGGACGAACTTGTCGTTCTGCCAGTAGCCGTTCAGGCTCGGCACTTCGTGTGCCGCCACGGCGGCGGCCTTCAACAGGAGAGCCGCAGGCACCAGGCGGTCGGCGGGCGGGCGGCCGCGGTTGGTCCGGTGCAGCCAGTCCCCGGCCGCTGTCAGGTCGATGGTGGTGGACAGGTAGTAGTGGGGGATCTCCCGTTTGGAGCGGGTCATGAGGTCGGCGATGGTACGGCGCATGGTGTCCTTACGCTGTTCCGCCCCGCTGTCGGTCGGCACCGTGATGTGCGGGTGCTGCTCGTCGTCCCGACGGCGTTCGGCCGGCTCGCCCGGTTCGTGCCGCCCGGCGCGTGCGCGCACAGCTGTGTGCACGTCCGCCGCTCGCACGGCTCCGCCGTCCCCGGTGCCCTGCAGCGCCGTCAGGTCGATGCTCAGGTCACGGGCAAGCCGCCTGGCGTATGGGGTGGCCCGCACTCTGGGCGCAAGGGGCGGTGGGGCGTGCTCCACGTCGGCACGGGTGATCCGTCCGCCGGGTCCTGTGCCGTGCAGTGTCGTCAGGTCGAGGCCCCGCAGCGTCGCGAGGTGCCGCACCAGGGGTCCGGCTCCCAGGGCCGACTCGGCCTCGGGGGACATCTCCGGCGGCGGGTGCGTGAGGCTGCCCGTTGCGCGTACGGGCTGCCCGGCGGACTTCTTCCGGGACTTCGTGCGTGCTGGCTCCTGAACCGACTTCCGCTCGCGGACTGCCTTGCGGCGAGACTGTGGACGCTCGTCGTGCGCAAGCGGCTCCTGTTCGGCCTTGGCGTGCTGGGGCGCCCGGGCCGTCTCCCGATGGGGAACTTCGGCGACCGTCTCGGCGGCCAGGGGGGAGCCCTGCTCCGCCGCGATCCTCGCCTGCACCTCGGGTGCGCCCTCGCCTTGGATCACCGCGAGAGGTGTCCCCACCGGCACCCGGGTCCCCGGCGGGACGAGCAGCTGTCCCACGGTGCCGGATTCGAAACACTCGACCTCGATGGCCGCCTTGTCGGTCTCCACGACCGCCACGACATCGCCCTTGCGCACCCGGTCGCCAGGGCCCACGAGCCACTCCTGCAACACGCCTTCGTCCATGTCCGCGCCGAGCGAGGGCATGGTGAACTCGGTCATCTCAGCCCGTCCTCCCCGTGACCGCCTGTTGTTCCGCCGCGTCGGGACCGGTCGGCATGGGGTCGCCGACCGTGCGGCGTGCGGCGGCGACGATTCCGCCGGCCTGGGGCAGCGCGGCCTCCTCCAGCCTGCGCGCGTACGGCATGGGCACTTCGGCGCTGCACACCCGCTCCACGGAGGCGTCGAGGTCGTAGAAGTGCTGCTCGGTGAGGCGTGCAGAGATCTCCGCCGCCAGGCTGCCGGTGCGCCATCCCTCGTCGATGACGACGGCACGGTGGGTGCGCGCGATGGAGTCGCCGATGGTGGTGTCGTCGAGGGGGCGCAGGGTACGCAGGTCGACGACCTCCGCGCTGATGCCGTCGTTCGCCAGGTCGTCGGCGGCGGCGAGTGCTTTGGGCAGCGAGCCGCCGTAAGTGATCAGGGAGACGTCCGTGCCGGGTCGGCGGACGGCCGCGTGATCGATGTCGACCGGGCCCGCGTCGGCCGGCAGGTCGCCCGAGACGTTGTACAGGCTGCCGTGCTCGAAGATCAGCACGGGGTCGGGATCGGCGAGCGCGGGGGCCAGCATGTACCGGGCGTCGGTGAGGGTCGCCGGGGCCAGGACCCGCAGGCCGGGGATGTGCGCGTACCAGCCTTCCAGGCTGTGAGAGTGCTGGGCCGCCAGCTGCCGACCCGCACCCGTGGTCATCCGGATCACGATCGGTACCGGCAGCTGACCGCCCGACATGTGCAGCAGGGTCGCCGCGTTGTTGAGGATCTGGTCCAGGGCCAACAGGCTGAAGTTGACTGTCATGATCTCGACGATCGGCCGCATGCCCGCCAGGGCGGCGCCGATGCCGGCGCCGACGAAGGCGGACTCCGACAGCGGGGCATCCGGGTCCGAACTCCTCCAGCAGTCCGAGGCTGACACCGAAGCAGCCGCCGTACCGGCCGACGTCCTCGCCCATCAGGAACACGCGCTCGTCGGTGCGCAGCGCCTCGCGCAGGGCCTCGCGCATCGCCTCCCGATAGGTCGTCTTCCGGTCGGAGGAAGCAGCGGGCTTGGCGGTACGGGTGTGGGTCGCGGTCATGGCCGGCTCGCCTCCACCGGGCTGGTGACGTACTTCAGCAGATCCTCGATGGGCTCTTCGGGAGCCTGCTCGGCGGCCTCGACGGCACTGTCGATCTCGGCGGACAGACGGTCCTCCAGGGCGGTGCGGGCCTTGTCGGACAGCTCCTTCGCATCCCGCAGGCGCCGGGCGAGCGCTTCGACCGGGTCGCGCTCCTTCCAGTGCTCGATCTCGGCCTTGTCGCGGTAACGGTCGGGGTCGTACATGGAGTGGGCGCGGAAGCGGTACGTGTGCATCTCCAGGAAGTGGGGTCCGGTTCCGGCACGCACGCCTTCGGCCGCCCGCCGGGCTGCGTCCTCGACGGCGAAGACGTCCATGCCGTCGACGGCCCAGGAGACCATGCCGTACCCGGCGGCCCGCAGCGCGAGGTCGGTCTGGGCCTGGTGGCGGGCCAGGGCCGCGCCCATTGCGTAAAGGTTGTTCTCGCAGACCAGCAGCAAGGGCAGTCCCCAGAGCGCGGCGAGGTTGGCGGTCTCGTGGAACTCGCCCTCGGCGAAGGCGCCGTCGCCGAAGAAACAGCAGGTGACTCGGTTGCGGCCGGTCATGCGGTCGGCGAGGGCGAGGCCGGCCGCGAGAGGGATCCCGCCGCCGACGATCGCGTTGCCGCCGTAGAAGCGGTGGCCGGCGTCGAACAGGTGCATGGATCCGCCCCGGCCACGGCTGCAACCGGTGACCTTGCCGAACATCTCGGCCATGATCGCCTCGGCCGGAACCCCGCGGGCGAGTGCGTGCCCGTGTTCGCGGTACGTCGACACGACCGCGTCGTCGTCCGTGAGCGCCTCGTTGACGCCGACGGCCACGGCTTCCTCACCGATGTAGAGGTGCATGAATCCCCGGATGCGGGCGGCGCTGTACAACTCCACGCAGCGTTCCTCGAACCGGCGGACGCGCAGCATCGACTCGAGCAGGGCCAGGCGGTGAGCGGCTTGACGGTTCGGCCGGGTGGCGGATCGCGGTGCGTGCGGGGTGCGGGTGGTGCTCATGCGGATTGCTCCGTCCTCGCCAGGGAGGAGGCGTCTTCCTCGGGGGAGGAGGTGTCTTTCTCCAGAGTGGAGGTGTCGCCCTCGGGCAGGCCGAGTTCACGTGCCCTCAGCAGGCGGCGCATGACCTTGCCGCTGCGGGTGTGCGGCAGGTGCTGGTCGAAGGCGATCTCGCGCGGCGCGACGGCCGGGCCCAGTCGACGCCTGGCGAAGGCCAGCAGTTCCTGCCGGGTCGTGGTGGTCGCGTCGAAGCCCGGCCGCAGCGCGACGAACGCCTTGACGATGTTCCCGGCGACCGGATCGGGTCGGCCGATGACCCCGGCCTCGGCGACCGCGGGGTGCTCCATCAGGACGCTCTCGACCTCGAACGGCCCGATGAGGTGTCCCGCCGACTTGATGACGTCGTCGGCGCGCCCGACGAACCAGTACCAGCCGTCAGCGTCGCGTCGCACCAGGTCGCCGGTGAGGTACCAGCCGTCCGCGAAGGCCGCCGCAGCGCGTGGCTCGTCGTGCAGGTAGCCGCGGAACATGGACGGCCAGCCGGGCCGGAGTGCCAGTTCGCCTTCCAGGCCGGGCTCCTCCAGCGTCGTGACCTGTCCGCCGATGATCTGGGCCCGGCCGTCCTCGCCACGCCGCAGCACCGCTGCTTCCACACCGGGCAGCGGACGGCCCATGGAGCCGGGGCGGATGTCGCAGCCGGCAAAGTTGGCGATCATGATCGCGCCTGTCTCGGTCTGCCACCAGTTGTCGTGCACCGGCATTCCGAGCACGTCCCGTCCCCACACCACGGCCTCCGGGTTGAGCGGCTCGCCGACCGACGCGATGAACCGCAGCGCGCTCAGGTCGAACGAGTGAGGCAGGTCGTACGGTCCGGTCCTCGGCGTTGTCCGCATCAGCATGCGCAGGGCCGTCGGCGCCGTGTACCAGACGCTCACCCGTTGCTCGGCGAGGATCCGGTACCAGCGACGGGCGTCGTAGTCGCCCTCGTCCACCACGACCGTCACGCCGTGCATGAGCGGTGCGACGATCCCGTAGGACATGCCGGTGACCCACCCCGGGTCGGCGGTGCACCAGAACACGTCGTCCTGGTGGAGGTCGAGGGCGTAGAGCGCGGAGATGTAGTGGGCGACGGCCGCCTCGTGCACGTGCACTGCGCCCTTGGGGATGCCTGTGGTGCCGCTCGTGAAGTGCAGCAGGGCCATGTCGTGGGGCGACGTGGGCGGGATGGTGAAGGTGTCGGCCGCGTCGGCCATCAGTGCGGTGAGGGGAACAGTGCCGGGCAGTTCATCGGCGCCTTCGCCGACGATCAGCACATGGCGCAGGGCGGCAAGTGCGCCGCGTCGTCCGGCGACCTTCCTGCGGTACAGCTCCGCCGTGGTGACCAGCACCTGCGCGTCGCTCAGTGTCACTCGCTGGGCGACCGGGTCGGGTCCGAAGGCGGAGAACAGCGGGCACAGAACGCTGGTGTTCTTCAGTGTGCCGAGAACCACGGTGTACAGCTCGGGGCACCGCCCCAGCAGCGTCACCACCCGGTCGCCGTGACCGAGCCCGAGGGTACGGAGCACGTTGGCGAATCGTGCCGTCGAACGGGCCAGATCCGCGTAGGTCACGCAGGTCACGGAGTCGTCGCGCCCGACGCAGCGCAGCGCGACTGCGGTCGCCCGGGTCGATGCCGCGTGCCGGTCAACGGCCTCGTGCGCGATGTTCAGTCCCCGCCCGCCGGGCAGCCCCTCCAGCCTGGCTCGTGCCTCTGACCACGAAAAGCCGGCACACTCCTCGTCGTAGTCACCCAGATTGGGGGCAATCCGAGGCGGAGTGTCCTTCCGGATCGTCTCCCACCGCATGCCAGCCCTCCTTCCTTCGGGCCTTCTTCAACCATCCGTCCGGGCCGCTCCGCCCGCACTGGGTCGAACGGCCCCCGTACGTGCCCGGACGGCTCAGGTCCACTGCTGCCGCCTGCCTGAGACGACGACCAGGTCGCGTTCCCGGGAGGTGACGGGTATGGCGCCTCGGCTACGGCTCACACGTTTTGCTGGGAGTGGGCGCCATGGCGTCGCCACGTTTCGCACCGGCCGGCCTGCTGGTCGTCCACGGCCGTCATCGTGTCGTGTTCGACGGTGGCCTCGGGGCGCAGCTGCCCGAGGGCCGAGTGGACGTCCGGCTCGTCGCCGAGGAGCACGCCGAACTGCGATCCATCCTGCGCGGGGGCTGTCGGCTGCTCCGATGGGAACAACGGGACAAATGGACTGAAAAGGTGCCCACATGGCTCTATCGGCGCGTCGCCGCACCGTAAATGCTGCGATCGTGGGCTTGAGAGGACGGCAAGACGCCAGCTCTGCCGTCCACGGCGCTGAAGGAGATCGGTCATGAGCACCGATGTCGATGCGAACGCCTTCCCGCCTGCCGCGACCGACGGGCTCGTGATGGGCAAGGACGGAATGGCCGCGCTCGTGGACGTGCTGATCGGACGCGGGTTCACCGTGATCGGCCCCACGGTGCGGGACAGTGCGATCGTACTGGCGGAGCTGCGGTCGGCCGACGAGTTGCCGTACGGATGGGGCGTGGAGCTGGAGGCCGGGCGGTACCGGCTGCGCGAGCGGTCCGACGGCGCGGCCTTCGCGAACGCGGCGGGCCCCCAGTCCTGGAAGTCGTTCCTGCATCCGGCGCGGGTGCGGGAGTGGAGCGCCGACCGGGTGGGGGGCGAGTTGGTCCTCACGGCCGACCAGGCCGCGCCTTCCCGGTACGCCTTCCTCGGCGTGCGTCCCTGTGACCTGCGGGCCATCGCCATCCAGGACCGGGTACTGACCGGTGGGGCGTACCGCGACCCCGTCTACGCGGGGCGGCGCTCCGGGGCACTGCTGATCGTGGTCGAGTGCACGGAGCCCGGCGCCACCTGCTTCTGCGTCTCGATGGGCACCGGACCCGCCGCCGGCCCCGGCTACGACTTGGCGATGACCGAAGTGGTCGATGAGGACGGGCACCGCTTCTGGATCCGCGGCGGCAGCCAGGAAGGTGCGGAGATCCTGGCCGAACTGCCCGCTCGTCCGGCCGACCCCGAAACCCGGGAGACGGCTCGCGCAGGTGTCACGGCCGCCGCGGACCGCATGGGACGGACCATGCCCGAGGCCGACCTGCGGGAACTGATGGCCGGAACACTCGACGCGCCCCGCTGGGACGACGTCGCCGGACGGTGCCTGACCTGCGGAAACTGCACCATGGTGTGCCCCACCTGCTTCTGCACCACCACCGAGGACGTCACCGACCTCACCGGCGACCACGCGGAGCGGTGGCGGCTGTGGGACTCGTGCTTCGATCTGGACTTCTCCCACCTGCACGGCGGCCCCGTCCGCGCCTCCTCGCGCAGCCGCTACCGGCAGTGGATGACCCACAAGCTCGGTACCTGGCACGACCAGTTCGGATCGTCCGGCTGCGTGGGCTGCGGCCGCTGCATCGTGTGGTGCCCGGTCGGCATCGACATCACCGAGGAAGCCGCCGCCCTGCACGACTGGACACGGTCCGGGACATCGAATGGGGCGGCGCCGTGACCGGGCTTCTCGCCTCCCGGGACTCCGCTGCGGTCGAACGCCTGCTGGGAGGCGGGCCACCATGAGCACCGTGGCGCCCCCGCTGCCGTACCGCGTCGCCGACACCAGGGCCGAGACCGCCGACACCCGGTCGATCGAACTCGCGCCGGTCGGACGGGAACTCCTGTCCTTCGCACCGGGGCAGTTCGCGATGATCTACGCGTTCGGGGTCGGCGAGGTGCCCATCTCGGCCAGCGCCCTGCGCGGCCGCCACGGAGGTGTCGTACACACCGTGCGCGCGGTGGGTGCGGTCTCGACCGCGCTGTACCGGATGCGCCCGGGCGACACCGTCGGACTCAGCGGGCCGTACGGTACCGGCTGGGACCTTGATGCGGCGGTCGGCCACGATGTGCTGGTGATCGCCGGCGGCATCGGGCTGGCTCCGTTGAGGCCGGTTGTGCAGGCAGTCCTGGACCGGCCTGCCGCGTACGGTCGGCTCGCGGTCCTGGTGGGCGCCCGTACCCCTGCCGATGTGGTCTACCGCGACGAGATCGAGAGCTGGCGCGGTCCGGCCCGGGTGGAGGCGACCGTCGACCGCCCCGGCCCGGGGTGGCACGGTGCGGTGGGTGTGGTCACCACGCTCCTGGACCGCCTCGACCTGCGGCCCGACCGGACCTGCGCGTTCGTGTGCGGGCCCGAGGTGATGATGCGGCACACCGCGCGCGCCCTCTTGGCCCGGGGCCTGGCCTCGCAGCGCGTTCAGGTGTCCTTGGAACGCAACATGCACTGCGCCACCGGCCATTGCGGTCACTGCCAACTCGGCCCGCTCCTCCTGTGCCGCGACGGACCGGTCGTCGGCTACGACCGCGTGGCACAACTGCTCCTCGTGAGGGAGTTGTGACATGGCCACCGACCCCGGACTCGCCACCGACCCACGGCCCACGCTCGCCGTGTGGAAATTCGCCTCCTGCGACGGCTGCCAGCTGACCCTGCTCGACTGCGAGGATGAACTCCTCGGTCTGACCGAGCGAGTACGGATCGACCACTTCCTGGAGATGACCCCGGTCGAAGGCGCCGGCGGGGAGCGCGCGCGACCGGACGGCCGGGGCCCGTACGACCTCTCCCTGGTCGAAGGATCGATCACCACCGCCGAGGACGCCGAGCGGATCCAGCACATCCGCAGCGTCTCCAGGTATCTGGTGACCATCGGAGCCTGCGCCACCGCGGGCGGCATCCAGGCACTGCGCAACTTCGCCGACGTCGACGAGTTCCTTGCCGCGGTCTACGCCCAGCCCGAGTACATCTCCACGCTGGAGACCTCGACACCGATCTCGGCCCACGTCCCGGTCGATTTCGAACTGCGCGGCTGCCCCATCGACCACCGCCAGCTGCTCGAAGTCATCACCGCCCACCTGGCCGGACGCAAACCCCGGATCCCCAGCCACAGCGTCTGCTTCGAGTGCAAGAGGCGTGGCACCACCTGCATCACCGTGGCCCACGGCACCCCCTGTCTGGGCCCGGTCACGCACGCCGGTTGCGGCGCCATCTGCCCCGCCTACGGACGCGGGTGCTACGGATGTTTCGGACCCACGAGCCGGCCCAACCTGCGCTCCATGGTCGCGCAGTTGCGCCACGACGGGATGAGTGAGCGGGACATCCAGCGTGTCTTCCGTACCTTCAACGCCGCGTCGCCGGAATATGCCCCCGTACCCGACCTCGTGGCCCAGGAGCAGGACAGCCCTCGGGACACGACGGAAGCTCGCCCGGAAAGGCCCGCATGAACCATGGTGGAACCCGTGTCCTGCGACTGGACGCGCTGGCCAGGGTGGAAGGCGAGGCCGCCCTGCACCTACGTGTCGACAGGGGGACTGTCGTCGAGACGCGGCTGCGCATCTACGAACCGCCACGGTTCTTCGAGGCTTTCCTGACCGGCCGGGCCCATACCGAACCCCCCGACATCACAGCTCGCATCTGCGGCATCTGCCCGGTCGCGTATCAGATGAGCGCCTGCCAGGCGATCGAGAACGCCTGCGGGGTCACGGTGGACGGCCCGCTCGCGGAACTGCGGCGCCTGCTGTACTGCGGCGAGTGGATCGAGAGTCACACCCTGCACGTCTATCTGCTGCACGCTCCGGACTTTCTCGGCCATGCGGACGTGGTGGGGCTGGCCCGCGACCAACGTGCCGCCGTGGAGCGTGGCCTGAGGCTCAAGCAGGCCGGTAACGCGATCCTCGAACAGCTCGGCGGCCGTCCCATCCACCCGGTCAACGTCCGAGTCGGCGGCTTCTACCGGACGCCGACGCCGCAGGAACTTCGCCCGCTGGCGGAACGACTCCGACAGGCCCGAGAGGACGCGCTGGAGACCGTCCGCTGGGTGGCCGCGTTCGACTTTCCCGACACCGTGTGCGACCACGACCTGCTCGCACTGCGCGACCCCGGCCGCTACGCCATCGACTCCGGAACGCCGGCGGTCATGGCCGCCCACGGCGGAAGCCCGGCGTTGCGCGAGTTCACCCTGTCCGACTTCGAACAGCGCGTTCAGGAAGGGCAGGTGCCGTACTCCACGGCCCTGACCGCCACTCTCGACGGACGCCGCTTCCTGACCGGTCCGCTGGCGCGCTATGCGATCAACGGCCGGTGGCTGCATCCCGCGGCGGCCGAGGCGGCGCGGGCCGCCGGCCTGGGCGACCCCGCCGCCGGCGCGATCTGCGACAACCCCTTCCGAAGCATCGCCGTACGCGCCGTGGAGGTGGTGCATGCCGTCGAGGAAGCCCTGCGGATCATCGCCGGATACGAACAACCTCTCCGACCGGCCGTCCAGGTACCGCCACGCAAGGCGGTCGGCGCCGGGGCCACCGAGGCGCCCCGGGGCCTGCTGTACCACCGCTACGTCCTCGCGGAGGACGGCACGCTCACCGAGGCCCGCATCGTTCCGCCCACGGCCCAGAACCAGACGGCCATCGAGGAGGACGTGCGCAGGGCGGTTCAGGCGCGCCTGAACAGGGCCGGGCCCGCCGCCGACGACGAGGAGCTCACCCACTTGTGCGAACGGGCCATCCGGAATCACGATCCCTGCATCTCCTGCGCCGCGCACTTCCTCGACCTGACGGTGGAGCGCAGATGAGCGGCCGGGTGCTGGTGATCGGTGTGGGCAATCCCCTGCGCGGTGACGACGGGATCGGCCCGGCAGTGGTGGAGGCACTGCGGGGCCGTGTTCCGCAGGACACCGTCCTGGTGGTCAGCGACGGTGAACCCGCACGCATGCTCGACCTGTGGCGGGGTGCGGACACTGTGGTCGTCGTGGAAGCCCTGCGTGCAGAGCCGGCCCGGCCGGGTGAGGTACGCACCCTGACACCGGTGGAAGCGGCCTGCCACGCACCGGGTACGGCGAGCACACATGCCTTCGGCCTGGGGGAGTGCCTCGCCCTGGCGGAGGCCCTGGACCAGCTGCCCCACAGGCTCGTCGTGCACGCCGTGGAGGTGGCCGACGTCGCACTCGGCGCGGGCCTGAGCGAAGCGGTGCGGTCGGCCCTCCCCGAACTGACCGACCGCGTTGCCGCCTCCGTCCGACAGGCATACGCACGGAACCGCTAGCGGTGGTTTCTCACACGAAGCTCCAGGCCCGGCAGGCGACGATGCGACGCCCCGCCACATCGAGCCATAGGGGGCCGAAAGTCCTCCGACGCGGGCCGAACCGCCCCTCGCAACGCCAACGGCGGAGTGCCACGGTGAAGCTCACCACCATGCGCTGCACTAGGTGGCAGCCCTGCGAAAGGTGGTGGGCAAGATGACACTTCCTCTGGTGGTGGGCGTCGACGGCTCGGACTCGTGTCTGCTCGCGGTCGACTGGGCCCTGGACGAGGCCGAACGCCACGGTCTTCCACTGAGGCTCGTCTACGCCTCCCTGTGGGCGCGCTACGAGGGCGGCCTCCCGTCGGTGGGCCAGGGGCGCCCCTCCGAACGGGTGCTGGCTGAGCACATAGTGGCCTCCGCAGCGGAACGCGCCGAGCGGCGCAGCCCTGATGTGAAGGTCACCACCGACATCGTTCCGGACGGAGCAGCAGACGTTCTCGTGCGCGAGGGCAACAATGCCTTCGCACTGGTGACGGGATCGCGCGGCCGCGGTGAACTCAAGGGACTGCTTCTCGGATCGGTCGGCCTGGCCGTGGCGGGCCGGGCGCACTGCCCGGTGATCGTGGTCCGGGGCGATTGTGCGGGCCTGGCGGGTACGCATGAGCGGATCCTGCTCGGTACGGGGGAAGCCGACACCAGCGTGGAGGCCGTGCGGTTCGCCTTCCGCGAGGCCGAGGTGCGCGGCTGCATCCTGGACGTCGTACATGCTTGGCGCAGGCCCTCCCATGACAGGAGCGGCGAGGGGGTACGGGCCGAAGGGCCGACAGACGTATACGAGGAACGAGCCTCCGCCCTTCTCGACGCTCAGCTCAAAGCTGCGACCGCCGAGTATCCACACGTCCGAGCGCGCCGAACGACGCTTGAGGGCCCCGCCAGCAAGATCCTGGTGGACCGGTCGGCGGCCGCCGACCTCGTGATCATCGGCGCACGCCGCAGGACGGGCCACTTCGGGTTCCAGCTCAGCCGCGTGAGCCACGCCGTGCTGCACCACGGCCAGTGCCCGGTCGTGGTCGTACCTCAGAGGCAGTGAGTGCATCCCAGCGCACGGAGGGCCGATGAGCAAGCGCACCCGAGTCGCCCCGCGAGCCGAGCGTGCCCGCTGCGGTGCCCGGTTGCCGTCGCCCGGGACGGCGCGGCTTTCGGCCTCCCGGCCGATGGCCGGCTCCGTCCGCCGGAGTGGCCGATGCGCGGTCGGCGAGTGGATGCTGCTGCCCGACGGCACGTGGCGGCGTGTCCAAACGATCCGGGTGCCGAGCCTGTTCGGCTGAGAGCGAGAGACATGTGCCGAAGCGGTCGTCGACACATTCCCCACTCCCGGGAGTGCCCGTCTCCTGGGGCCGAACGGCACTTTCGAGCACGGCTGGGCGGCGCGCTACGGAAGCTGATCGCAGCGCCGTCCGTCTCATGCGCCCGGAGGCGCATCTCTGGCGGTGTGGTGATGCCTCGCGCAGCGTGGAAACGAAAGCGCGACGGGTCGGACGGTGTGAGAGCCGTTGGAGAGGTGGGACGGATGGACAAGGATGTCTCCGAGCCGAGGGTCGTGGTCGGCGTCGACGGGTCCCAGTCCTCGTACGCGGCTCTGCGCTGGGCCGTGCGCTACGCGGGCCTCGTCGGCGGCACAGTGGACGCGGTCGCCGTGTGGGAGCTGCCGGGCCTTTACGGCTGGTCGGCGCCCGCCGTGGACGTGGACGTCGACGAGGACGATTCCGGCAGCGGATGCGGCAGGAGCTGACCGACGTGCTAGACGAGGACGCAGCCGACTCGGTCCGAACCCACGTGGTGCACGGCAATGCCCCGGACGTCCTGTTGCGGGCCGCCGAGGGGGCCGAGGTCCTGGTGGTGGGCAGCCGGGGGAGGGGCGGGTTCGCCCGCGCTTTGCTCGGTTCGGTCAGCCAGCATGTGTCACCGGGATTCCCGGAGGATGCCTCGGCCTTCAGGCCGGGGAGGAATCCGGTTTCCCGCGGAGCGGGGCAGGAGAAGCCGGATCGCCGCCGGGCGATCCGGCGTCTGGCCGGGGAGCGGTGAGGGCGGCCTCCAGGAGGTGGAGGATCTCGGAGTTGAGGGACCGCCGGTCCGCAGCGGCGTGGGCGGTCACCTGTTCGTGTAGGTCTGCCGGGATCCGGAGTGAGAAACGAATCATGACGTTATGTTTGGCGGCATGATGACACCCAGTGAAGCCGACGGGGCCGGGCACGCCCGGTACACCTACCGGCTTCGCGTGTCGTCGAGCGCCCGTACGGCGCTGGAGGCGGAATGGAACCGGTGCCGGTGGATCTGGAACGAGTGCGTCGCCAAGTCCAGGGCGGTCCACCTGCACAACAAGGCCACGGGACAGAAGCGGACCTGTGGCCCGGCGCAGCTCGACCGGATGCTGACCGGGGCGCGGGAGCGTACGTCGTGGCTGTGTGAGGGCAGTTCGGTTGTTCAGCAGCAGCTGATCCGGGACTTCGGCAGGTCCCGCGTGAAGGCACAGAAGGACATTCGGGAGGGCCTGCCTCAGCGGCAGCGGGCCGGTATGCCGGGGTGGAAGAAGAAGCGCGAGGCGTTGCCGACGCTGAACTACACCCGGCGCGGGTTCCGGCTGAAGGACGGTCGCCTGCATCTGGCGGGTGGGATCGTGCTGAGGGCGGTGTGGTCGCGCAGCCTGCCGGGCGAACCCTCCTCGGTGCGCGTGTACCGGGACAGCGTCGGGCACTGGTACGCATCGTTCGTGGTCCGAGCCGAAGTGCAGCCGCTGCCGGAGACCGGCCGGGTGCTCGGCGTGGACTGGGGGGTGAAGGAGACCGCGACCACCACCTCCAACGCGCACGCCCAGCACGCCCAGCACGCCCAGCACGGCCGCAAGGCGCAGGCTGGGCTGACGCGTTACGACCGGATGATGGCCCGCCGCCGGCCGAAGTAAGGGGCAGGCCGCCTCGAAGGGCTACCGCGAGGCGAAGAAGTGGCGGGCGAAGACCTACGCGAAGATCGCCCGGCAGCGGCAGGATGCCGGCCGCAAGTGGGCGAAGAAGGCCGTGACGGACCACGACGCCATCGCCGTCGAGGACTTCAGGCCGAAGTTCCTCGCCAGGTCCTCGATGGCGCGCAAGGCGGCGGACGCCGCGATCGGCGCCACGAAGAAGGCTCTGATCGAGATGGGCCGCAAGCACGGACGGGACATCCGTCTCGTGCATCCTGCGCACACCACCATGGACTGCGCATCGTGCGGAGCGAGAACCAAACACGCACTGCCGTTGTCCGAACGCACCTACACCTGCACCGCATGCGGAGCAGTCTCCCCCAGAGACAAGAACTCCGCCCGCGTGATGCTCGTCCGGGCAAGTCTGAACCCGGCTGGTGTCGAGGGCGTAAGACCACCGGGAGCGCTGCTCCCAGAGGCAGCCTGAGCCAGGAATCCCCGCTCAGCCCTGAAGGAAGGAATCCCCCTCCCTTCAGGGAGGGGAGCAGTCAATGGAAGGCCGCGTGGATCTCCTGCTCGGTGGCCTCGTGCGAGACGAGCAGGAGTTCGTCGCCCGGCAGCAGAGTCATTTCGGGGCTTGGCACCGTGGGACGCCCGTTGCGGACGACGGTGGCGACGACCGTGCCGGCCGGCAGCGTGATCTCGCCCAGCGGGTGACCCGCCGCCCGGGAGTCCTCGGTGATCGCTGTCTCGATGACCTCGACGCCCGCCTTGCTCAGTCGCAGCAGCGCCACCGTGTCCGTGGCACCGGTGGCCTCCTCGATCAGGGAGATGAGCGGGGTGGCCGCGGGCACCGCGACGTCCACACCCCACCGCCCGTCGAAGAGCCAGGCGTTCTCCGCGTCGTTGACACGCGCGGCCACACGCGCCACCCCGAACTGGCGCTTCGCGAGCAGGCTGATGACGAGGTTGTCCTCGTCCCGGCCGGTGGCGGCGATGACGAGGTCGCAGGTCAGCGCGCCCGCTCGCTCCAGGAGCACGGGCTCGCAGGCGTCCCCGGCCACCAGCTGTACGGAGGGCAGGCCCTCGATTTCGGCGATGCGGTCCTCGTCGTGCTCGACCAGGGTGACGGCGTTGCGTGCTGCGGAGAGCACCTGGGCGATCTGGGTGCCGAGGCGGCCCGCTCCGGCGATGAGGACGTTCACGTTCCCAGCTCCTTGTCGAGAAAGCCGCGCAGCCGGCCCAGCGCGGTGGCGGCGACGGCGAAGGTGACCAGGTCGCCCGGTTCGGCCAGGACACCGTGGGCGGGCAGCAGCGACCGGCCGGCGCGGGTGACCTCCACGACGCGGATCTCCCCGTCGACATCGAACTCGGTCAGCGGCCGTCCGGTGAGATAGGCCGGCAGCTGGGAGCGGACCACGAGGGTCTCGCCGCTGCCGAAGGAGAGTTCCGGGGTGAGATGACGGTGCAGCAGCATCTGGTGGATGCGGCTGACGGCCCATCGGACGCTGGAGATCGTCGGGATGCCCAGCTCCCGGTAGATGTCGGCGCGGCGGGGATCGTGGATGCGGGCCAGGACGATCGGGACCCGGTACGTCTCCTTGGCGGTCCGCGCGCTGACGATGTTGCTGTTGTCCCCGGAGGTGACCGCGACGAACGCGTCCGTGTGGTTGATCCCGGCCGCCTCCAGCACGGATCGGCTGAAGCCGTTGCCCGTGTGGAAGGCGCCGGGGAATCCCGGCGGCAGCAGCCTGCGTGCCTTGGACTGCCGGTCGACGAGGCGTACGTCGTGGCCTTCGGCGACGAGCTGCGTGGCGAGCGTGGCACCGACCCGGCCGCAGCCCACGATGATCACTCTCATCGTGTTTCTCCCTTCGGGGACGTACTACGCCGCCGCAGCACCCATTTCCGTGCTTCCTCGGCGGCCAGCAACAGCGCTCCGAACGCGGCCAGAACCGCCCAGTCGGCGGCGGCCAGCGGCGCGGTGTTGAAGATCGCCCGGAGCGGCGGTGCGTAGCTGATGGCGGCCATCAGTCCGATTCCGAAGAAGCCTGCGGCCAGCAGCCAGGGATTGGTGAGCAGGCCGGCTCGGAAGATGCTCTGCCGGTCGGTGCGCACGGCGAGCGCGTTGAAGAACTGGCTGACGACGATGCCCGCTTGGACCATGGTGATCGCCTCCCGGTAGACGGGATCGCTCTTGGTGAAGTCCGCGTACGGGATGCCGGAGGCGTGGATGTGCCAGAAGAACACGGCGCACACGCCGAGGGCCTGGATGCCGCCGAGGAAGAGGATGCGGCCCATGACGGCCGTCGAGAACAGCCGTTCGCGGCGCGGCCGTGGCGGGCTGTCCATGACGTCGTGCTCCATCGGCTCGGCGCCGAGGGCCAACGCGGGCAGCACGTCCGAGCCGAGGTCGATGGCGAGGATCTGTACGGCCGTGATCGGCACCAGCGGGAACCCGGCGAAGGTCGCTGCAAGGATCGGTACGAGTTCGGCGATGTTGTGGCTGAAGAGGTAGATCAGGAACTTGCGGATGTTCCGGTAGACCGAACGGCCGAGCCCCACTGCCGTGGTGATGGAGGCGAAGGAGTCGTCGAGCAGCACCATCACCGCTGCCTCGCGGGCGACGTCCGTGCCGGAGGCGCCCATGGCGACACCGATGTCCGCGTGCTTGAGGGCAGGGGCGTCGTTGGCGCCGTCCCCCGTGACGGCGACGACCTCGCCGCGCCGCTGCAGCGCGGTGACCACCCGCATCTTGTGCTCCGGACTGACTCTGCACAGCAACAGCTCGGCGGAACGTGCCAGCAGCGCGTCCAGGGCGCTGTCGTCCAGAGCGTCCAGCTGCGTGCCCGTCACCACGGACGGGGCCTGTTCCCGCACGATGCCGACGCGGCGGGCGACGGCTTCCGCGGTCAGGGGGTGATCGCCGGTGACCATGACGATGCGGATCCCGGCCCGTCGGCAGGCGTCCACCGCATCCCGCACCTCCGGCCGGGGCGGGTCGTACATCCCGGCCAGCCCCAGGAAGGTCAGCCCCGACTCGACGTCTCCGAGCGGCGGGTGAGGACTGGCGACCCGCCGCCGGGCGACCGCCAGCACGCGAAGGCCCTGACCGGCCATCCCGTCCGCGGCCGTGGCGATTTCGGCCCGCTCTCCGTCCGTCAGCGGTTTGCGGCCGCCGTCCCGGTAGACGGCTTCACAGCGGGCGAGCAGCTCCAGCGGCGCGCCCTTGACGTATGCCAGGTAGTCGCCGCGGAGGTCGCGGTGCACGGTGCTCATGAGCTTGCGAGTGGAATCGAAGGGATGCTCCGCCACCCGCGGCGTCCGGGCCTCCTCCGCCGTCGGATCCACGCCGGCCTTCATAGCGGCCACCAGCAGGGCGCCCTCGGTGGTGTCGCCGAGCACCCGCCACCCGTCCCGGCCGGCCGGGGGCACCAGCCGGGCGTTGCTGCACAGGGCCGCCGCCTGCAGCAGCTCCCGCACAGGTGCGGCGTCGGCGACCTCGCCGACGGGCGCGTACCCCACTCCGGTCACGGCGTGCGGCACACCGTTCGCCCACAGCCGTACGACGGTCATCTCGGCCTGGGTGAGCGTGCCTGTCTTGTCGGTGCACACCACGCTTGTCGAACCGAGCGCCTCCACCGCGAGCAGTTGCTTGACGAGGGCGTGTCGGCGAGCCATGCGGCGGACGCCGATCGCCAGGGACACGGAGAGCGTGGCCGGCAGACCCTCCGGCACCAGCGCGACCATCGCCCCGAGCGAGAAGACGAACGTGTCCACGAACGGCTGCCCGCTGGGCACGCGCACCGCGAACAGGACGGCCCCGGTCGCCAGCGCGACGCCCGCCACCCGGCGAGCCATGGCCGCGACCTGCCGCTGCAGCGGGGTCTGCTGCCGGGGCGCCGCAGCGGTGAGCCGGAAGATCCGCCCGAACTCGGTCGCCGTCCCGGTGGCGCACACGACGGCCTTGCCCGTGCCCGCGACCACGTCTGTGCCCATGAACACGAAGTTGCGCGCTTCCAGCGTCGGCCCCGCCGGCACCGGTCCGTCAACGCGTGCGACGGCGTCGCTCTCGCCCGTGAGCGCCGCGTTGTTGACGGCGACCTCGTGCGCCTCGACCAGTCGGCAGTCGGCCGACACCGCGTCCCCGGCCTCCAGGAGCACGACATCACCGGGAACCAGATCGCGCGCGGGCAGGTCCCGCGGTACACCGTCCCGGAGCACCCGGCAGGTGTGCGGCACCATCGCCTGCAGGGACTCCGCCGTCCGCTCGGCGGAGTACTCCTGGGCGAAGCCGATGCCGGCGTTCAGCAGCACCACGCCGAGGATGGCCAGCGCCAGCTGAAGTGTGGCCGCATCCCGGGGCTGTTCCAGCACGTACGCGAGGAAGGTGATCGCCGAGGAGACGAGCAGCACGACGGCGAAGAGGTCGGTGAACTGCGCGGCCAGGCGCCGCCACACGTGCCCACGGCTCACGCCGGGAAGCTCGTTGAGGCCGTAGCGGGCTTGCCGCGCGGCGGCCTCGCCCGGGGTGAGACCGCGCGGGGAACTGCTGAGGACGGCGAAGACTTCCCGGACGGGCAGGGAGGGGAGGGACGCAGCGAGGGCACCCGGCCGGTCCCGCAGCGCGTCGGTTGCGGGGAGCGCAGCGTCCGCCGGTGGGCCGCCCTCGCGCAGCACGGCCGTTCCCCACCGGGCCGGTTCACGGCTCATAGGTACCACCGCATGCCGCAGGCGGCCCAGGCGGCTCCTGCAGCACGCTCCAGGTGACCGGTCCCAGCAGGTCGGCCAGACGCCGGAAGACGTCCAGGAACAGGTCGTCGACGGTCAGCACTCCCACCACCCCGCCCCCGTCGAGGACCGGAAGACGACGCACCCCGGTGCGGCGGAACGTCATGTATGCCACCTGAAGGTCGTCGTCGGCGTCGACCGTGACGACCTGGGCCGACATCACCGCGTCCACCGGTGCCTCGGGGGCCAGGCCGCCGCCCATGCCGCGTAGAGCGAGGTCACGGTCGGTGACGATGCCTAGCAGTGCATCGTCCTCCACGACCAGGACGGAGCCGACGGCGCGCTCGGTCATCCGCCGGGTCACCTCCAGAAGAGAGACGTGGGGCGCGACGCACACCGGAGGGGCAGTCATCACCTCGGAGACCTTCATGCGACTACTCCTCGCCGTCGGGCCCCGGACCGGGGCAGTTTTGCCGGGACGCGGTTGACGGGATGGTGTCCCACGGGCGGTTCTCCCTCCACGCTTTCCGGATACAGGGCGCAGACTTCGACACGCCCTGTTTCACGCGATGTCGAGCACTTCGTCCAGCGGCCGACGCGGGCTCGGGTGGCCTTCGGGGCCGTAACCGAGCCGGAGCACCATCTGCATGTGGGCCATGGCCGACAGAGGGTCGCGAGCCGCCCAGCGGAGTTCAGGCCATTCCAGCGGCTGGGAGGTCACCGAAGCGACCAGCCCGTCCGCGGTGGCCCGGAGCCAGACCCGCTCCCGTGCCTGCCCGGCGCGCAGCCAGTCCGCGGGCCCGTCACGGGCCGTGCCCAGCAGGGCGATGTTCGGGTTCTTCTCGAACGAGGCCCAGGCGCGGCCCGGCATCGGGCGTCCGACGGCGAAGTCGCGCGCGGGGGCGGTGGTACCGCGTCGGTCGGGGCCGAACGCCTCGGCGGGGATGCCGTCGGGAGCCCCTCCGGTACCCGACGATTCTGTATGCGTCCATTGTTCCGTCTCACCGCGCCTTCCTGCGTCCAGGGCCTCCCGGTCCTCGGCATCCCGCGCCAACTCCGGGATCGACCGCACGTGCCAGGCGCCGGGGAACAGAAGCTCCGCACCTTCGGTGCGGGCCGCGTCGTACAGGCGCTCCTGTACGGCGGCGGGGATTCCCTCGTCGTGGAAGGGGTGGCGGCTGGAGTGACGGCGGTGGATCGCCGCGCGCAGCGGGGCGAGTGCCTTGTCGGGTGGCGCGGTGCCGCGGAGATGCGCCTCGGCGAGAAACTCCGCGTCGGCTGGGTCCGGGAGCAGCCGGACTTCGGGCGCCGGCCCCGCCGCAGCGTCGGCTACGCGCAGGTTGAGCAGTGCGGCGCCGCAGCCCGGATGCAGGCCTCGTTTCTCCGGGTCGGTGCGGGGCAGGGTGCGTTCGAGGTCGGCGTACAGGCGCAGGACGCCTGTGCCGCGAAGGTATCGGAACGTCCATGGCTGTGCGTTGTGCAGCGAGGGCGCCGCCGTGGCGTCCGCCACGAGGGCCGTGACGGTGTGCTCGTCAAAGGGTTCCGCTGACACGGTGACTTCCCTTCGCTGGGGGGTCTGCCGGCCTCGGCCGGGAAGACGGCCGCCCGCGGCGCGGGCGACAGGCCGAGCGCATCTCTCCGAATCCCGTCTCCAGCGTGTGCTCCGCGCGCCGCGCCGGGGCAGGGGCCATCCGGGCCTGGCGCGGGGCCGAGTGGACTTCCCCTGACAGCTGCGTGGCTTACGCAGGTGCGGACGGAACGGCGATGACGGGGCAGCGCGCGTGGTGCAGCACGCCCTGGCTGACCGAGCCCAGCAGCATGCCGGTGAATCCTCCGCGACCCCGGGTGCCCACCACCAGGCCCAGCGCGTGGGCCGAGGCGTCGGTGAGCACCTGGACGGGATGCCCGACGACCAGTTCGTGACGCAGGTCCACCTCGGGGTAGCGGGGGCGGCGACCGGCCACGATCTCGGAAAGCAGCCGACGGGACTCCTGCTGTGACTCGTACTCGTCGAAGATCCTCAGGTGCCCGGGCTCCCAGACGTACAGGGCGCGCAACTCGGCGCCGCGCAGAGCCGCCTCCTCGAACGCCACGTCGACCGCGGCGCCGGAGTGCTCGCTGCCGTCGACCCCGACGACGTAGTACGCGGGTTCCTGGGTGACGTGCTCCGGCTCGGGCACGACCACCACGGGACAATGGGCGTGGGCCATGACAGGTATGGCGACCGAGGCGGAGCCGAACACCTCCTGGGCCCGGCTCAGGTGCCGCGAGCCCAGCACGACAGCCGTGGCGTCGCGGCTCTGCTCGCGCAGCACCCACACGGGGTCGCCCACCGCGAGCGGCGCGTCCACTTCGAGCTGCGGGTGCTTCGCCGTGACGAACTTCACGGCCTCTTCGAGCACCTGCTTGCCGGCTTGGCGCAGTGCCTCGTTCCACTCCTCCCGGGACGGCAAGATCTCCCGCTTCCCATAGCCCTTGGTCGGCACGCCCTCGACGTGGACCAGACGCAACGGCAGCTGACGGCGAGCGGCCTCATCGGCCGCCCAGGCCAGCGCCATCCGGTTGGCGGGATCGGGATCGACGCCCATCACGATCGGCCGACGATCACCGAGCCGGGACATGACTGCCTCCGGTCAGCAGCTCGTCGGGGGCCGACGAGGTGTCCGCAGACGGGCCTGCGGGATGCGGTGCAGACGTCAGATGCCTGATGTACGCGTCGGGGCCGGGGAAGTACAGGGTCCTCCGTCCGTTTGCGGCCCATCGCACGTCACGGGGCGGCCTGCCGTCCGGATGGTGCAGCCCGACGATTCCGGCGTCGCGGGCGATGACCCCGGCCGTGGTGCCGCGTACGACGATCTCGTCGCCGACGCGGGCGCGCATCGAGGTACCGGTCGCCTCGGGGCCGGGACTCGGCATGGCCAGCTCGTTCTTCTTCGGTGGCGCGGGAGCGGACATCGCCTTCGCCTCCTTCCTGCGATGGTGCGGAGCAGTGCCGCCGCCGATTTCATTCAAGGCCGCGGCACTCCTGACCTGCCAGTCACGGGGCGGCCCTCGTACTCGACGAGCTTGTACGCGGCGTCCAGATAGGGGGCGTCCGCGGCCACTCCCACACGCGTGCCCACGGCGTACACGTCGATCGGGGCACTGGCGCGCACCAGCCGGGCCACGGCGTACTCGTCCAGTCCGCCGCTGGCCACGATCCGCACGTCGGTCAGTCCGGCGCCGTCCAGAACGGCACGTGCTCGGCGGGCCAGTGCGCCGAGGTCTCCGCTGTCCAGGCGGATGGCGCAGCCGGGACCGCGCCGAAGATCGGTCAGGACCCGGGCGGCTGTGCGCACGCCTTCCTCGGTGTCGTAGGTGTCGACAAGGAAGGTGACCGGCCCGGGATGGGTACGCGCGAAGGCGCGGAAGGCCTCTTCCTCGTCGGGGAACGCTTCGATGTAGGAGTGGGCCATGGTGCCCGAGGCCGGGATGCCCAGGGCGGTGGCGGCAGCGACGTCACTGGTGCCGGCGAAGCCCACGAGGGCACCGAGGCGGGCGGCCTGGTGTCCGGCCCACGGGCCGTGGGTGCGGCGCAGCGAGAAGTCCACCACAGACCTTTTGCCCGCGGCCAGGACGCAGCGCGCCGTCTTGGACGCCACGGCCGTCTGGTGGCAGACCTGGTTCAGCAGATACGTCTCGACGAGCTGGGCCTGCGGCAGCGGAGCGGTCACCTCCAGCAGCGGCTCCCCGGCGAAGACCGCATGGCCCTCCGGCACGGCACGTACCTCTCCCTCAAAAGCGAGGCCGAGGAGAGGTTCGAGGTCTCGTACCGGACGGTGCAGGGCGGCCGCGAACTCCTCGATGTCCTCCCGCTCCACGCGGTAGCCCGCCAGGAAGTCCAGCGCGGGCTCCAGACCCGCGGCTACCAGGAAACCCCGGCCGGGCGGGAGGTCGCGGACAAAGAGGCTGAAGGTGGCGGGGGCCTGCATGCCCTCCCGGAGGTAGGACAGGGCCATCGTCACTTCGTAGAGATCGGTGGTCGTGACGTCGGACATGGTGATCGCCGCCGAGTGTGGTCGTCCCCTGGTCACCAGTCTGACCGTGGGCGGGCCGGGCGAAAGGGACTGGAGGGACCTCAGGTATGGGCCGTTCGGCCTCAGCAATCGGGACGCGGGTGCGCTGGACTGAGTGTGTCGGCATTGGCGACCACACCGAGGAGGTACCGCGATGGCCACACTCAAGCGCGGGCAGAGGCTCCCGTTCCCGGAGATCCCGGACTGGTTCGAGAGCCTTCCCGCCCGGTTCGCGATGCCCACGATGGGCGAGCTGTACACGGTTCGCATCGAGGACTACATGGAGGACGGCCGTTTCGTGGTGCGGGCGGAGCTTCCGGGCATGTCGCCCGAGAACATCGACGTCTTCATCAGCGACGGTGTGCTGACGGTCCAGGCCGAACGCAACGAACGGGAAGTGGACAAGAACCACAGCGAGATCCGGTACGGCGTGATGAGCCGCAGCGTGACGCTGCCGCCCGGCGCTGATGAGGACGACGTCAAGGCTGACTACACCGACGGCATGCTCACGGTCAGCGTGGGCATGGGTGCCGAGAAGCCGTCGGCCAAGCACGTCGAGATCCAGCACGGCAGCTGACAGCGGCCGGCTGCGTGTGGCGGGCCCCGCTACGGGCCCGCCATCGGCGCGCTTCGCGTTCCCGTCAGCGGACTCCGTGCGCGGCCGCCCAGCGACGTCGTACCGCCTCCTCGTGCTCGGCTCCCTCCAACGCCAGTTCCATCCCTTGTTCTTCGCAGGGAATCCCGGCCTTCAGGCCGGGCGGGAATGCGATCCTCGGTCGGGAGGCGCGAAGCGCCGGAGATCACTGCGTCTCCGGGGTGACGGTCAGGCTGGGCGCTTCTGGTTGTCGATGTAGTCCTTGACGATGCTCAGTGGTGCGCCGCCGCAGGACCCCGCGAAGTAGGACGGGGACCAGAACACGGACCCGGTGCCGATCCGGTTGATCCGGTCGGTGTACTCCGCGCGAAGGTAGCGGGAGCTGACGCCCTTGAGGCTGTTGACGAGTTTGGACAGGGCGATTTTCGGCGGGTAGTGGACGAGCAGGTGGACGTGGTCGCCTTCGCCGTTGAACTCCCGCAGCTGTGCGCCGAAGCTCTCGCACACGTCCCGCATGATCGTCTCGCAGCGCGTCAGCATCTCGCTGTCGAAGACTTCCCGCCGGTACTTGGTGACGAACACCAAGTGTGCATGGAGGTTGTGGATGACGTGGTTTCCCCGACGAATATCGGGATCCGGTTCCCAGCGTGATGACTACGCCAAATATGCAAATGGAATAGGATTGGGTGAACTCGACCGGAGGGGGCGGGTGTTGGGGTGATCCGTGCGTACAAGTTCCTCATGCGCCCCACCGTCCGGCAGGCTCAGGCACTGTCCGAGATGCTGCGGGACCACTGCTCCCTCTACAACGGGGCGTTGCAGGAACGCCGCGACGCCTACCGGCATGTCTCGAAGACGAGCGTCAGGTACGGGATGCAGTCCGCGCAGCTCAAGGACATCCGGGCGTTCGACCCGGAGCGTCAGGGCCGCTGGTCGTTCTCCTCGCAGCAGGCCACCTTGCGCCGTCTCGACAAGGCGATGCAGGCGTTTTTCCGCCGGGTCACGTCCGGCGACCGTCCGGGCTACCCGCGTTTCCGTGGGGTGAATTGGTTCGACACGGTGGACTTCCCCAAGGATGGGGACGGCTGCCGCTGGGACTCCACCCCGCACGACCCCGTTACCCGTGTCCGCTTCCAGGGTGTCGGGCATGTCAGGGTCAACCGGCACCGCGCGGTGGCCGGCCGGGTCAAGACCGTGTCGGTCAAGCGCGAGGGCCGTAAGTGGTTCGTCGTGCTCACCACCGAGCAGGACCAGCCCGAACCGCTGCCCGCGACCGGCTCCGTGGTCGGGATCGACCTGGGCATCGCGAACTTCCTCGCCGACTCCCATGGCGGGTTTGTGCCCAGCCCGCGCCACGGCCGCCGGGCAGCCCAGAAGCTCCAGGCGGCGCAGCAGGCGCTGTCCCGGTTTCCGCGCCGCAAGGCGAAGGACCGCACCGGCAACCACCGGCGCGCGGTGGAGAAGGTCGCCGAACTGCATGGCAAGGTGCGCCGTCAGCGGCTCGACCACGCACACAAGACCGCGCTGGGCCTGGTGCGCGCACACGACTTCATCTTCATCGCGCACGAAGACCTCAGGATCCGCAACATGAGCAAGGCCCCCGCACCGAAGCCCGACCCTGGCCGGCCGGGCACCTTTCTGCCCAACGGGGCCTCGGCGAAGGCCGGGCTCAACAGGTCGATCAGCGATGCCGGTTGGGGGGGGTGTTCCTGACGATCCTGCACGCCAAGGCTGAAAGCGCCGGACGGGACGTGATCGCCGTGGACCCCCGCAACACCTCCCGCACCTGCCCCGCATGCGGGCACACCGCGAAGGAGAACCGGCCCACACAGGAAAAATTCCACTGCGTCGCCTGCGGCCACCACGCCCACGCCGACACAGTGGCAGCCACCAACGTTCTACGGGCCGGGCTGGTCCGTCGTAACGCCAACCCGGCATAGCGAGAAGCCCCCGGCTTCAGCCGGAGGAGGAGTCACGCCAGCCCTACGCCTCGGGGGCCGCGAGGAACTCGAGCAACAGAACCCGGCGTACCGCCCGACTCGTCTGCCGGTCTTTATTTCCGCAGGTCAGAGGTTATGTTTTGGAGGGGCAGTCTGGAGCTCCCACCGATCCCGGAACGGTCCGGCAGGCGCGTCCAGAGTCGCGTCCGAGTGCCGAGAGCGATGCGTGGATGTCAGCCTGCCCCATGAACCAGCACACCAGTCGGAAGACATGGACTAGTGTGCTAGAAAAGGGAGTTGGGTCGTAGGATGTGCCGCGAATGATTCCCGCCCCGGTTGAAGGACGTACACGACTCATGACGGACCCTGTGACGACGCCCGAGCCGGCGGAGCAGCAGAAGATGGACACGTCGGTGCCGCACTCCGCTCGTATCTGGAACTACTGGCTCGGCGGCAAGGACAACTATCCCGTCGACGAGCAGGCCGGTGACGCGTACACCGAGGTGTTTCCCGGGATCGTCACCATCGCCCGCTCCAGCCGTGGCTTCCTGCGTCGCAACATCGCGTATCTCGTCTCCGAGGCGGGTATCCGGCAGTTCCTGGATGTCGGTACCGGGCTTCCGACCGCGCAGAACACCCACGAGGTGGCCCAGGGGCTCGCTCCCGAGGCGCGGATCGTCTACGTCGACAACGATCCGATGGTGCTCGCCCACGCCCGCGCCCTGCTGTACTCCACCAAGGAGGGCGCGACCGCCTACATCGACGCCAACGTGAATGACCCGGATCGCATTCTTGAAGTCGCTGCCAAGACGCTGGACTTCGGTCGTCCCACCGCGCTCATCCTCAGCAACATCCTGGGCCATGTTGCCGACTACGGTCAGGCCCGTTCCATCGTCACCCGGCTTATGGGCGCCCTGCCCTCGGGTAGTTACCTCTCCATCAACGACGGGTCGCGTGGCATCGACCCGGTCTTCGAGCAGGCCCAGGACGCCTACAACAACAGCGGCGCCGTTCCGTACAACCTGCGCTCCATTGATGAGATCACCGCGTTCTTCGACGGTCTGGAGCTTGTCGAGCCCGGTGTCGTTTCGGTGACGGAGTGGCGTCCGGAGCCCGGTTCGGGCGTCCCGGAAATCATCGCCGAGCACGGTGGACTTGCGCGTAAGCCGTAACGACAGGAGTGGTGCGGTCAGGCCGACGGTACCGGGTCGGCCTTGCCGGAGGCGGTGGTGCGGTCTTCCGGGGGAGGCGGCGCCGCCGTACCGTTTGCTGCGCTGTCGGCACAGGCCGATGTGGGCGATGTGGGCGATGTCGAGCGTGCTCCACGCGAAGCCCAGGCCGAGATAGAACGGCGGGAAGAACAGCATCAGGCGGCGGCGCACGGGGAAGCCGCTGAGATCTCCCGGGGCAGCTGGTGCTGGAGGGGTCCCTGTGCCGCAATGGGCTACTCCACGATGCACAACCTTCCGGAAGGCCGCCGGTCTGAACAGACACACACCTACGCGAGCTACCGGGGGTAGTCATGCGACGGATAGGTACTGCACTGGCCGCGATGATGCTGGCGGGCGGCGGCCTGTTGGCCGGCACGGTTCCGGCGGTGGCCGCGCCGACGGCCGTGGACTGTGCCGTGACGTGGGGGAGCCTGGACAAGACCGGTGACTCCGTTGCCTCCAGGCGACTGACCGACGTGAGGACCGGACAGCACGAGTGCTTCGACCGTCTGGTCTTCGACGCCCAGGGCACGGCGGCCGACCCCATCGGCTACACCGTCCGCTACGTCGACGTACTGCACCAGGACCCGAGCGACGTCGTGGTTCCGATCAAGGGCGGAGCCATTCTGGAGATCTCGCTGTTCTCCCCGCGCTACGACCCGGCGACCGGACAGCCCTACCCGCCGCTTCCGCCCGTCAACGTCACCGGGTACCGGACCTTCCGGGAGTTCAAGTTCACAGGTGGCTCAGAGGGCTACACCCAGGCCGGACTGGGCGTCCGCGCCCGGCTGCCCTTCCGGGTCTTCCAGACGACCAACCATCTCGTAGTGGACGTGGCTCACACCTGGTGACCCCGTACGGCCGGGGGTGCGTCTTACGTAGCCATCAAGGCAGCCACGCAAGCGCACTCCCTGCACGTTTGCACAGGTCATAGCACTGCGGTGGCACTCCCCAGCGTACAGCCCGACTCGTCTGCCATCGCGGCTCTGACCACGGAAGTCTCCCTGGGCGGGGGGCTTCCACCTTGATCGCGGACACCGGTTGTCATGCAGTGGTGGCCAGCGTAGTTGATCTTTGTTCGAAGGTGACCGGTGCGAGGTAGCCGATCGTGGAGTGCTTGCGCCGGTGGTTGTAGAAGCCGAGCCGGCGGAACACCGCGAGCCGTGCGGCGCGTTCGGTTGGCCAGCCATGTCGGCGGGGCAGGATCTCGCGCTTCAGTGAGGCGAAGAACGACTCGGCGGCTGCGTTGTCCGCCGAGGTGCCGACCGCGCCCATGGACCGGCGGATCCCGGCCTGGCGACAGGCGTCGGCGAACGCCTTGGCCCCGTACTGAGCCCCGTGATCGCTGTGGAAGATGACACCGTCCACCCGGCCGCCGCGGATGCGGACGGCAGCCTTGAGCGCGTCGGTGACGAGTTCGGCCCGCATGTGATTGGCCATCGGCCAGCCCAGCAGGCGACGGGAGTGCACGTCGATGACCGTGGCCAGATACAGGAACCTCCCGCCGGCGATGGGCAGGTGAGTGATGTCACCGATCCAGGCCCGGCTGGGGACGGATGCGGTGAAGTCGCGCCGCAGCAGATCGGGCACCGCCTGGGCGTCGGGTTCCGGGATGGTCGTGCGGTGCCGGCGCTTCAGCCTCCGTCCCTGGATGGCGTGTTGGCGCATCAGCCGTTCGATGCGTTTCCGGTTCACCACCAGGCCGTTCGCGCGGAGTTCGGCGGTGATCCGCTTGGCCCCGTACGTCTTCCCGGACTGCTCGTGGACCTTCCGTATCCGCCGGGTGAGAGCGGCATCCGCGGTCTTCTTCGCCGCGCGGGCCGGTGGTCTTCAGCCACCGGTAGAACCCGGACCTCGACAGGTTGAGCACGGTGCACAGCCGCTTCACGCCGAAGGCGCCACGGTGGTCGGCGACGAACTTGAAGCGGCTCACCAGTTCGTCTCGCCCGCAAAATACTTGGCCGCCCGGCGCAGGATGTCGCGTCCATCTCCAGATCGCGCAGCTGCTTGCGCAAGGCTTCGATCTCCGCGTCCTTCGCCGACTCCGTCACGGCCTCGGGCCGTGCGGCCTTGTCCGCCGCCTTGATCCACTGCCGCAGCGTCTCGTGGCTCACACCCAGTTCGGCGGCCACGCGCGAGACAGGCCGGCCCGACGAACGAGCCAACGCCACCGCGTCGGCCTGGAACTCCGCCGAGTACTTGTAGGTCCCCACCCGGGACTCCTCTCCCTGGACTCAAGATCCAGTGTCGAGGTGTCCACGATCAAGGTGGAGGGCCCCCAGTTCGTTGACGACGATCGGAACACCTACGAGGTGAAGCGGCTCTGCCAGAAGCGCGCCGCGGCGCGCGGGCGCTGCGCGTGCGCCCCCGCGCACCCTGATGGCCGGTTCTTCGCGCCCAGAAATGGTGCGGGGGCCCAACAATGGGCACGCGCTCAACATCACAGGACTGGCGTACGGCAGGCTGAAGGGGCGGCAGTGATCCAGGTACTTCTCGTGCAAGACGGGTGTCTCGTCAGATCGGTCCTCGCGCAGTGGCTGTCACGGGAGCCCGACCTGCGGGTGGACGACGTCCCCTGGCGCCGGGCGTCCTGTCACGTGCGCGCGTTGCGGCCCGACGTGTGCGCGGCGGATCTGGACGGCTCGGGCACGGCCGGCATTCCGCCCCTGGGCGAGTTAGGTCTGCGGGGCGGCGGCCAGGATCTGCCCCGCTTACTCGTACTTGCCACTGCGAACAGGCCTGGCCTGCTGAGACGGGCCCTGGAGGCGGGTGCGCTCGGCTACGTCGACAAGACGGGGACGCCCGAGCAGCTGCTGCGCGGAATCCGGAAGGTCGCCAAGGGGGAACGTTTCGTCAGCGAGTCGCTGGGGTTCGGATTCCTCAAGGCCGCCGAGATGCCGCTGACCCGCCGGGAGCTGAGCGTGTTATCCCTCGCCGCCGAGGGGGCCTCCTTCGCGGAGATCGCCGGGAGCCTGCACTTGTCCCACGGGACCGTGCGCAACTACATGGCGGCCATCACCCGCAAGACCGGCGCCCGCAACCGCATCGACGCCATCCGCATCTCTCAGGGCCAGGGCTGGCTGTGAGAGATGCCCGGGTTCCCAGCCACCCACGAGGTCGCGGTAGAGGGGCGAGCGGCGCAGCACCTCCTCATGCGTCCCGAAGGCCGTGCGCGGGCCGTCCATCACCAGCACCCGGCCGGCGCGGCGGGCCGAGCTGATGCGATGGGCCACGACCACCAGGGTGCCGCCCGGCCGGGCGGCGAACGCCCGCTCCGCCCGTTCCTCCGCCACCGGGTCCAGATGGCAGGTCGCCTCGTCCAGCAGGACGAGGGGGGCGGACGACAGGTACGCCCGCGTGAGCGCGATCAGCTGGCGCTCACCTGCCGACAGCGCCGCGGGATCCACGCTCGCCCCTGGCCCGCCCAGGGCGTCGAGCAGCGGTGTGAGCCCCACCGCCTCGGCCGCGGCGAGCAACTCCGCCTCGGGGACGGGATCCGGCCGCAGATGGGCGAGGTTCTCCCTGAGGCCGCCGCTGAACACGTACGCCTCCTGCGGGATCAGCACGCGCCCGGCGGCGGCCTCGCGGCCCGGCACCCGGCACCCGCGGATCCGTATGTCTCCGCGTACCGGCTTCAGCAGTCCCGCGACCAGCCCGGCCAGCGTGGACTTCCCGACCCCGCTCAGCCCTACGACGGCCAGGTGGGCGCCGCTGGGCAGCGTGAGGGTGAGGTCGTCGACGACGGGGGCGCAGGCGGGGCCGTAGGAGAAGGTGAGAGACGTGAGAGCGAGGGCCGGGGGCGCTGCCGGGGTGGAGGGGCACGGAGGCGGGGTGTGCGGGGGGAGATCGGTGACGGCGGGGCGCGAGATCGCAGGCGAGGGCGGCGTCAGCCGGCGCAGCACCACTGTCAGGCGCGAGCCGCTGGTGCCCAAGCCGTGGATGAGGCCGGTGAGGGCGGGGAGGAGGGACTGGCTGACGTAGGCGAGCGCGCCGAGCACGGCGCCGGGGGTGACCCCGTGGTCGAGGAGCCAGGGGGTGTCGGCCAGGAGCAGGACCAGGGGCAGGTGGCCGCCGAGTGCGAGACAGACGACGCGGGCCACGCCCCAGCGGGCCAGGGCGCGGGCCGCCCGTTGCTCGGCGTCGGCGAGGGCGCCGGCGTCCGCGGCGATCCGGTCCTCCGCGCCGGCCGCCGTGACGTCCCGCAGCCCCGGGCAGACGGCGCCCAGGTTCTCCGCCAGGGCCTCGTCGGCGGCGAGGTATGCCTCCTGCCGTCGCGCCAGCGGACGCAGGGTCGCTGCGAACAGAGCCATTGCGGCGGCGAGCGGCGGCACGACGGGCAGCAGCAGCGGCGGGGCGAGCGAGCACAGGCCCGCCAGCGCGCCGACGGACGTGAACACGAACGAGCGCGAGACCATCACCAGGCCCGCGAAGGTGTCCCGGGCGATCTCGACCTGCTGGGTCAGCCCGGACAGCGCCCCGCGGTCCCCCTCCCGCACCCCCCGCCGCACCACGCCGGTGACGAGCCGGTCCCTGAGCGGCTCCACCAGCGCGGCGACCGCCCCGTACACCCGCCCGGTGCCGTACGCGCCGACGAGTACGCCGAGCCCGGCTGCCGCCAGCCAGCCGAGCCCCACGGCGGCCCGTCCGGCCAGGAACCCGTCGTCCAGTGCCCGCGCGAGGGCATAGCCGAGGAGGAACGTCTGACCCGTCTCCAGCACCGACCAGCCGGCGAGCCGCACCATCGCCCGTCGGTCGACGTGCGGAAAGCGCAGGGCGCGCAGGGCGCGGTGGCCCAGGTCTCCGTGCAGCCGGTGGAGTCCGTCCCGGTGGGTCACGCTCCTGCCTCCTCCTCTGCGGCCCCGAACACCGCCCGGTAGCCCGGCAGCCGCCGCCACAGCTGTGCATGCGTGCCCACCGCCCGGACCCGCCCCCCGTCCAGCCATGCCACCGTGTCGGCACGGGCGGCCGTCGCGGCCCGGTGGGCCACCACCACCCGGGTGCCGGTCGCGGCCCTGCCCAGGACGGCCTCGGTGACCTGGTGCTCGGTCACCGTGTCCAGGCTGGAGAGCGCGTCGTCGAGGACGAGCAGACGACCGCCCTGGGCGAACGCCCGGGCGAGGCCCAGGCGTTGGGCCTCGCCGCCGGAGTGCGGGGCGTCGGCGACGGGCGTGGCGTAGCCGTCGGGCAGGCGGCTGACGAACGCGTCGGCGCAGGCCGTGCGAGCGGCCTCCCGGACGCGGGCGGGAGAGGGGCAGCGCAGCCCCAGGGCGATCGTGTCCTCGACGGTCGTGCCCAGAAGGGCGGGGCGGTCGAAGGCGTATGCGACCGCCGCGCGCAGTTCGGCGCGGGAGAGGTCGGGCAGCGCGACGCCGTCCAGCAGCACCTCGCCGGCGTCCGGGTCCGTGAGCCGGCCCGCGAGCGCGGCCAGCAGCGACTTGCCCGCACCGGAGCGGCCGACCAGGGCGAGCGTCGTCCCGCCGGGCACGACGAGGTCGACGCCGTCGAGCACCGTGCGTGCGCCGCGTCGGGCGCTCACCCCGCGCAGCTCCAGGCGGCCAGGGCCGTCGGGCGGCAGGCTCCGGTCCCCGTGCGTAGGGGCGGGTTCCGCCAGGACCTCGCCCAGGCGGCGGGCCGCCGTGCGGGCGCGGACCAGGCCGGAGAGCTGCCCGACCAGCACGCCGACCCCGGTGGCGAGGACCGCGTAGCGGGAGGCCGCCAGGACGTCTCCGGCGGAGAGCCGGTGCCGGCTGAGCAGCATGCCCGCCACGGCCACGACGGCGAGGTGCAGCAGAGGCGCCACCGCCGCCGCCCGCGCCGCCGCCCGCCCCTGTACCCGCCACATCTGCCGACCTGCCCGGGAGAGTTCGGGCAGCGGTCGCAGGATCCGTTCCGCGTCCCGGTCCGCCGTACCCGCCGCGCGGATGGTGCGGGTGCCGCCGACGGCCTCGGCGAGCGCGGACGCGATGCGCCCCTGCACCCGCTGGTAGTCGGCCACGCACGTCGAGGTGTCCCGGGCCAGGGAGCGCAGCAGGAGCGTCAGCAGCGGCGCGCCTGCAAGGAACGCAGCCGCGAGCCACGGGTCAATCACACCGAGCGCGACCACGCCCCCCACCGGGCCGACGAGTGCGGCCAGCAGCGCGGCGCGGGCGCCGGGCGCCGTGCCGCCCTGGGCGGCGTTTCCCACGAGTCGCGCGACGAGGTCGCCGGGGCCGAAGCAGAGCGTCGCACGTGGCCCCAGGGCCAGGACGTGACCGGTCACCCGGCGGCGCAGGAAGGCGGTGGTGCGGGCGTCGAGGGTGCCGGCGAGCACGGTCTCGCACGCGTCGAGCACGGTCAGCAGTAGGACGAGAGTCGCGCAGATCAGCACCCAGCGGGTCGCCGGGGCGTGGGCGAGCAGGAGGTCCAGGGCCCGGCCGAGGGCGGCGGGCAACAGCAGTCCCGCGCCTGTCGCCGCCACGCTCAGCAGGCAGAGCGCCGCCCCGCGGGGCCCGCTGTGCCGGCTCGCCGCGGTGAGCAGTCCACCGGTCGTCGGGTCCATCGACATCGTGCACCCCTCGGAGCTTCCGCGCTTGCGCGCTTCTGCGTTTCTGCGTTTCCGCGTTGCCGCCCCATCGGGCGGACGACCCCGGGCGGCCCCTCCCTCGCGGGAGCGGACCGCCCGGAGTGTTCAGCGTGAGCCGTTCGTCAGAGCGTTCGGCACCGCTTCGTCAGAGACAGAGCAGAACGCTGGCCGCGCTGATGCACGACAGGAGGCTGACGGTGCTGTTGCCGCCGCCGCCGGTGTGCTCGTCGGATTCCATCGTCTGCAGGTCGAGCAGGGCCATGGTGTGTCCTTTCGTCGGTGTCGGTTGTTCGTCCCGTGGGGACAGGGTTGCGTCACGACTCCGCCGGATGGCAGAGCCATGTCATAGGGGCCGCCGATGCGGCGGCGGGAGGAACGGCAGGTGCGCGGCAACACCCTCGTCGCCCGAGCCGAAGGCTGCGGCGAGGGCGAGCAGCGCGCCCGCCGTTCCGGTGGCGAGGTCCATGGAAAGGCGCATCATCTGGTGCCCGGGGAAGGCGAGTTGGCCCTGGTACGGCATCGCCGACCAGCCCAGCCCGGCGATCTGCTCGTCGAGCCGCGCCCGCGTCGCCCCCGGCGCGGTGGTGCGAGCAAGGTGCAGGATCATCCCGGCACGTCCCTGGAAGAGGCCGGGCTGCGCGTAGAAACGGGAGGTGGCCGCGGTGAGGATGCCGGCGCGGGCCCGCGCGAACTCCGCGCCGGCGTCCGGAACGTGCGCCGCATAGTCGTCGAGCACGAGCCCCACGCCCACGCTCCCGTCCCCGAGATACGGCATGGTCCGCCACCCCTCGTCGACCTCCACCGCGCCCCCCTCGCGCTCGGCACAGCACTCCAGGTCCCGTCGCAGCGCCACGCCGGCCGCCTCCAGCAGCGCACGCTCGCCGGTCTCCTCGTACCGCCGGAGGAGGAACAGCGCGGGCCCGCTCGCGCCCCGCATCAGCCCGGCCCGTCGCCGGGGCGCGGCCGGCGCCTGCTCGGCGAGGCGACGTACGAGGAGGTCGGCGGCCTCGGCGGCCCGCTCGCGCAGTTCCGACTCGCCGGTCGTGGCGGCCAGTTGCCCCAGCACCAGGCCGAGGCCGGCCAGGCCGCCCTGGAGGTCCGAGGACAGATGCTGCCAGCGTTCGCGCAGGATACCGTCGACCAGGTCGAGGGCCCGCTGCCGGTGTCCGAGCAGGTCGAGGGTGTGGGCGACGCCCGCGAGACCGTCGTACAGACCGAGCGGGGTGCCCGTCGGGGCCGGGGCAGTGTGGTCAAGGAGCCAGCGTTCGCCCTCGTCGTGGCGTTCGGCGCCGGCCACCGCCAGGGCGTACAGGACGCCGGCCGCGCCGTGCGCGAGGCCGAGGCCGCCGCCGTCGGAGAACTGGGCGACGTCGCCGGGGTAGAGCCGGTCGTCGCGCTCCGGGGTCGCGGAGGCGAGGATCGCCTTGATCATCGAGTCGCGGCTGTGCGGCCACTCGCCCGGCTCCACCCGGGAGGCGGGGGCCGACGGCACCCGCTCCGGCGCGCCGGTCCCGCCGCCGACAGAGGCCCCGGTGGCGCAGACATCGCGGGTGATCTCCGCGACCGCCTCGTCCAGGAACTCCCTCGGCACGTCCGGGAACTGCTGCGCGATCACCTCGGCCAGATGGGCCGCCTTGCCCCGGTCCACCACGAGCAGCGTGGTGACGGGCAGGAACAGGGCGAGCCGCAGACACGCCAGCGCGTACCGGTCGACGTCGGCGCCCCGGCGGTCCGGTGGCGCGAAGAACCCGGGATGCGCCACGACCTGGCGGCCGTTCTCCTCGGCCGGGGCGGCCGCCTCGAAGTCGATCAGGAACACCGACTCCTCGTCGGGCGCGACCATGATGTTGAAGACGTGCAGGTCGTTGAAGACGATCCCGCGCGCGTGCACCTTCTCCACCGCGCACTCCACCGCCCGGTGGATGCTCACCGCCCATGCCGTGTACGCGGCGACGGCCTGCGGGTCGGGGTCGGGAGAGAGCAGTGGGTGCCGTTCGGCGAAGAAGGAGTTCAGCGGGCGCCCCGCCACGAAGTCCATGACCAGGAAACGGTGGTCGCCGAGGGTGAACCAGTCCCGCACCTCGGGCACCACCCCGGTCCCCGCCACTGCCTCCAGCGCCCGCTTCTCCCGCTCGAGCCGGGCGATCGCGTCCGCCCCGTCCGAGGCCAGCCCCGCGTGCGGCCGCCCCTCCTTGAGCACCACCTTGCGCCCGTCCCGGGTGTCGGTGCCGGCGTACACCCCGCCGCCGTTGGAGAAGTGCAGCGCCTTCTCGATGCGGTACGGCAGCTCACCCACCGTCGTGGTGTTGCGCGCCGCGAGATGCGGCTCGAGGAACGCGGGCAGCGCCACCCACTCCGGCACCTGGAAGGACGGCGCCCGCCGGTCCGGCACCAACGTGCCCGAGCCGTCGCGCACCGCCGGCACGAGCGAGCCCCGCTCGTCGACGACGTACATGCGCGCGAACGCGCCGTAGCGGACGTACAGCGGCCCGTCGTGCCAGCGCAGGTCGGTGAGGATGTAGGGGCCCTCGAAGCCCTCCAACAGGGAACCCAGCTCGCGCAGGACCGTGTGCAGCTGCTCCTCGTCGGCCGGGTAGACGGTGACGAACTTGCCGCTGGTGTCGCGGCCCGCGTACTTGGTGTTGCGCAGATGCAGCAGATGCGGGCCCGGCACGAACTTGAACGGGATGCGGCGGGGGAAGCAGTAGTCCCACACAATCGCCGCGATCCGATCGGCGTTCGCCCGGGTGGCCGAGGCGTGGATCTTCCAGCCCTGGGCCGGCGCCGCCGCCGGGGCGCCGTCCGCGCCGAGCGGCGTGAACGTCAGCCAGTCGCCGACGCGGGCCGTCGCCCAGCCCTCCGGGATGGGCCTGCGTGCCGTCTCGAACAGGGGAACAGTCCCCTGAGCCGCCCCTGCGACGCCCGTCGCCAGCCGGTCGGGTGTCTCGTAGAAGTGCGCGTCCGCCAACGCGTACACCTCGTACCGCTTGTCCATGCCTCCCCTTCCGTGGCCCGCCCAAGAGACTCGCAAGCCGACCAGGGGCACTGACAGTCACGACTGTCACGAGCTCACTGTGCGAAACACACGGGTAAAGACATGTTCGGCTCGTTTCGATCCCGGCTCCGCGCCGCCCCCGCACCGCCTCCTGGACAGATGTGCTCCGCAGGTTGCTCTCGTGGGGCGCCGGGCCCCATGTGTGTCGGCGTTCAAGCAGCCCTACTACCAGCAGATGAAGCCGCTCCTCGACGCCTACGCCGAGCAGGTCAGCCACGACATCAACACGGAACACCCAAGCGGCCAACTCGCGGGGTGCTGATGCCGGCCAAGGCGCTGGCCACCGACTTCGACGCCGACGGCATCCGGGTCAACTGCGTGGCCCCGAGCATCGTCGAACACCGATGTCCCGCGCCGACCTCGGGCTCCGAGAAGGGCTTCGAGGGGCAGCCCTTCCCGGTGCACCGGCCCGAGGAGGTCGCGGCGGCGGTTTGCTACCTCGCCTCGGACCTGGCGCGGAGTGCCAACGGCACGACTCACGTACTGGACTTCGGCGCCCTGGCCCGGTCCGCCTTCCTCGTGTGACGGTGGTGCCGTGCCTGTGCCTTGTGCGGGGCGGGCGGCTTCGAGCAGTCGTAGAGAAGGAACGTCTGGCCGGGTACCTGGGCACAATGGCCGCGTACCCAGGCGGCGTTGACGGTGCCGGGGTCGGTGGCGGCGCCGCCCAGGACGACGTAGCGCACCTTCCCGGTGGCGATCAGGTGGTGGAAGCCGGCGGCGGTGGGGGTCGGGACGGCGCCGGTGAAGCCGCCCATGGGGAGGACCGGGGCGCCGGCGTAGAGGATGTAGGGGGAGGCGGCGCGCCAGCTGGTCGTCGCGAAGACGAAGGTGGCGCGGCCCTGGTGGGCCCGGGTGTACTCCAGTAGACGCTGCTCCTCGCGGGTGAGCCCCTCGTGGGCGGTGCCCTTGAACGTCGAGCGGACCGGGGCGGTCTTGCCCTGGGCGGAGGACCAGGTGGCCCTGTTGCGGTACTTGCTGCCGTGCCGTACGGAGACGGGGCCGGCCGCGCCCATGCCTGAGTGGCCGTACTGGGTGGTGAGGACCGAGGACGCCCAGGCGGCGGACGGCAGCAGCATCGCGGCGATGCCGAGCCCGACGCCCAGCACCGCGGCCCGGGCCGGCATCCCGGCGCGGACGCGGGAGAGGATCAGCAGCGCGAGCGCGCCGACGCCGAGGACGAACGCGGTGGGCGCCAGCCAGGGCAGGAACGCCGGGAACTGGTGGGCGACGAACGCCGACCACACGACCGTGCACCCGACAGCCGTCGGCAGCGCCCACAGCCGGGCCCGGTCGCCACGCCGCCAGGCCCGCCAGAACTGCACCATTCCGCCGCCGAACAGCGCGGCGATCGGAACGCCCACCACACCCATGTAGTACGTGTGCGCGCCGACCGCGCCGGCGCTGAACACCAGGAAGTAGGTGGCCAGCCACACCGTCCAGAACAGGAAGCCCGCCCGCAGCGGATCCGTGCGTGGCCGACCGCGCAGCCACACCAGTCCGCATACGGCGGCGAGCGCGGCCATCGGATAGAGCCAGCCGATCTGGGTGGTGAGCGAGGGCCCGAACATCTTGGCCCACTCGGTGAGGGTCTGTCCGGTGTGAGGCACCGGATCGGTTCCGGCCATGCTCTGCGCCGCGACACTTCCGGTGGACTTCGCGCTGACGCCGAGGCTGGAGAATCGGGTGAGGAAGTTGTAGCCGACGACCTGGCTGAACGCGGAGTTGTCCGTCGTACCGTCGACGAACGGCCGGTCCTGCGCCGGGGTCAGGGTCACCAGCAGCACCCAGGACGCCGACACCGCGAGGCAGGTCGCGCCCGCCGCCGCCAGATGGGCGAGGCGGCGGCGCAGTGTCACGGGGGCCGACACGGCGTAGAGCAGGCCGAACGCCGGGAGGATCGCCCAGGCCTCCAGCATCTTGGCCTGGAAGCCTAGGCCGATCCAGGCCCCGGCCGCGAGCAGCGGGCGCAGCCGGCCCTCACGGGCCGCCCGCAGGCCGGCGTTCGCGGCGAGCAGCACGCACAGGGTGAACAGCGGGTCCTCGACCTCGGTGCGGAACAGTCCGGCGATCGCCGGGGTGAGCACGAAGGCGCCCGCGGCGAGCAGGGCCGCGCTCTCCCCCGCCCAGCGGCGCACCGCGCGATGCAGTACGACGACGCCGAGCACGCCCTCGATCACCTGGGGCAGGGTCAGCGCCCAAGGGCGGAAGCCGAAGAGCCGCGCGGACAGGGCCTGCGGCCACAGGAAGCCCGGCAGCTTGTCGATGGTGATCGTGTTGGCCGGGTCGAACGAGCCGAAGAGAAAGCCCTTCCAGCTCTGCGTCATGCTGCGCGCGGTCTCCGAGTAGAACGCGTGATAGCCGCTGTTCTGGATGTCCCAGCTGAACAGCACCACCGCCGCCAGCAGGATCGCCCAGTACGCGACCCGCGCCCACCCGGGTCGGCTCGCCGCACCCCGTCCGGCCCCTGAGCTGCGGCTGAGCAGCCGCAGGCCTATTGGCGGGGCCGAGGCGATGGTTTCCGCGGTGGTACCGGCCATGGACAAACCCTCCCAAGTGCAACGCGCTGTCGAAGTGCTAGATAAGCGCGGCGGCGATCTGGATGCCTCGAAAAAGTTGTCATTTGGGTGAGAATCAGGTAACCGCGTTGACCTGTAGGTCTGATCCGTCGGTGTCAGGTGCCTTGTCGCGGGTGCGGGACGGCAGTGCGCACACGGCCAGTACGGCGCACAGGGCGGCCAACGGGAGCTCCGCGCACACGGCCATCGCGACCGCGGTGGCCAGTTCGGGGCGGGGCTGGGAGGTCGTGACGTCGAACCAGGCGTCGACGACGAGCAACGCGGCCCTGGCGGCGGCCGTGAGACAGCGCCGCGGGTCGCGGCGAGCGGAGCACAGGGACTTGGTCCGCTGGAGCCCCTGCACCGTCTGCCGCCGACGAGGGACTGCCCAAATCAACGGCCCTGTCTCGTATTCGGTGGTGACGCAGAGCCGTGAGGGATCGTTGACATTCGCGTGAGGGATGTCAACGAGCTTGTGCAGACGGTGCTTTCAGGTAGACGTACTTCAGTGCGGCCTGCTCGTCGGGGAAGTGACCGCGGGCCTTGACCGCCCGACGGATCCGGGCATTGACTGCCCTTCCTCAACGGCTCGCGGCTGCTCTACTTCGTCACTTCATCGCCGCCCTGGAGTAGCCTCCGCCCGCCAGCGAGCCCCGCTCGCCCGCCGCTGCCGCCCCCGCCGCGTGGCCAGCGCGCCGGCGAAGCGCAGCAGCTTGTGCAGCCCAGAGCCAGCGCGCAGAGGAGATGGACACCGTGCACAACGACCCCAGCTCCATCGCATCGTTGCTGCGAGCGAGGTACAACAAGCCGACGCCCGGTACTTAGCCACCCAGGAAGTTGATCACTTCAGGGGCTCTCGCAGAACTCTCACATCTAAAGCGTGTCAGCTTGGCCGCCGTCTGCAGAGTGGCAGCCTTGATCGGCAGTTCCCTCGCGGAGCGCACGTCGCCGACATAGACCGGGCGCGTCCAGGGATCGCGGTCGGTGCCCGTCCCTCAACTGTCGGCCGACTCTCCGGGGAGCCACTGCAGGGCGAACCAGAGTTCCATGCGGACGCCGGGGTCCTGGAGGTCTACGTCGAGGAGGTCGGCGACCCGAGCCAGGCGGTGGCGCACGGTGTTGCGGTGGACCTGCAGGGCCGCCGCAGTGCGATCCCAGCTGCCGTGAAGGGTCAGCCAGGTGCGCAGGGTGTCGAGGAGGACCGCGGCCCCTGGCGCTCCGGCCCGTTCCAGGGGGGCGAAGCGGGTGCGGGCGAGTTCCCGGGCGTCGGCGGGGGAGACGAGCGCGCTGAGGGTGAGAGCGTCGGCGGTGTGGACGACGGCGGGGGCCTCGGCGGCGATCGCGCGCTGCAGGGCGCGCTCGGCCTGGGTGTCGGCATGCGGCAGGTCATGCGCGGACGCGGGCGCGCTGTAACCGAGAACCCACCCGAGGTCGGCGGCCTGGGCGGGGACGCTCGGCCGGACGTCGGGGGCACCGGGGATCAGTGCCTTCAGGCAGGGGCCGTCCATATAGACGTAGGGGGTGCCCAACAGGGCGCCCAGAGCGGCGAGTTGGGCTGGGTCACCGTCGGTCGGCGGCGCCGAGGCGGACCGTGTGGGCAGATGCCGCCCGTGCACCACCGTCCAGTGGCCGCCCCTCGCCCCGCCGGCGGACACGAGGGCGGGCGCCACCTCGGCGGGCTTGGCCCCGAGCATGAGCCGTACCAGCGCGCCGACGCTGTGGGTGTCGGTGCTCAGGGCGTGCCGCGGGCTGGTGAGCAGGGCCAGCAGGACCGTCGCCATGCTCGTCACCCGGCGGTGCGCGACGGTCGGAGGCGTGGTGGCGGCCTGGCCGAGGGTCAGCGTCGCGGTGGTGCGGTCCGTGCCGGGCAGGGTGTGGACGGCCAGGTGGATCCCCTGGTCGGGTTCGTGGGCCGCTGCCGCGGTGGGACCGCCGTCCCGCCGCAGGGTGCGGACGGCGAGGTCGCGGAGGAGCTGTGGGGCGTCGGGGGGTGCGGGGCGGGGGCCCGCCGAGAAGAGTTCGGTGCCCTGGGCGTCGTAGAGGACCGACCAGGCCCCGGTGTGGGTGGCGAGCTGGCCGAGGACGGCACGGAGGGCGTCCGGGCGGGCGGCGGCCGAGGCCAGCGCCGACTGCGCCCGGGAGATCTCGCGCAGCTCGCGGTTGCGGGCCTCGGCGATCGCCGCGTAGGCGGCCTGCCCGACGGCGACGAAAGGGGTGGCCGGCGGCAGACGCAGCAGCGGCAGCCCGTGCCGGTCGCAGGCCCGGACGAGTTCGGACGGCACCTCCGGGTGCACGGGGGCGACGCCGAAACCGAGCGCGGCGACACCGGCCGCGACGACCCGTCGTACGTACGTGTCAACGCCGTCCGCGTCGTCGGGGAGCCGTACCCCCGCGGTGAGGAGGAGTTCGCCGCCGACGAGGTAGGGCGTGGGGTCCTCGATCTCCGTGGTGCCGACCGTGCTGACCGGGCGGTCCCCGGCCGCCGGGCCTGCGACCTGGGTGAGGCCCAGCCCCGGGTCGGCGAGCAGCACACCGAGGCGCACGGACGGCTGCTCGGCATTGGCGGATTCATACAACGAGCATCTCCAGATTGGACAGAAGCGGCACTTCAGCCCCAGTACACCCCGTGGCTACGGTCATGTCACCCCCCTCCCCCTTTCCGCTCCCTCCCCCCTTCCCGGAGGACTCCCGTGACCGTCGACTACCTCGTCATGGCCGCATACCTGTTGGGCATCATCGGCGTCGGCTGGTGGGGCAAACGGCGTGCCGCCTCCAAGAGCGACTTCCTGGTCGCCGGCCGCCGTCTCGGCCCGTTCATGTACACCGGCACCATGGCCGCCGTCGTCCTCGGCGGCGCCTCCACCATCGGCGGCGTACGCCTCGGCTACACCTATGGCATCTCCGGCGCCGCCATGGTCTTCGCCATCGGCCTCGGCCTGCTGGCGCTCAGCGTCTTCTTCTCCGCCCGGATCACCCGGCTGCGCGTCTACACGGTCGCCGAGATGCTCTCGCTGCGCTACGGCGACGCGGCAAGCGTGATCTCCGGCGTCGTCATGTGGATCTACACCCTCATGCTGGCGGTGACCTCGACGATCGCGTACGCCAGCGTCTTCGACGTCCTCTTCGACGTGCCGCGCTGGGTCGCGGTGGTCATCGGCGGCACGGTCGTCGTCGGGTACTCGGCGCTCGGCGGCATGTGGTCCATCACGCTCACCGACATGGTGCAGTTCGTCGTGAAGAGCATCGGTGTGCTCGTCCTGCTGCTGCCGATCGCGGTGGTCAAGGCGGGCGGCTTCGGCGCGATGGCCGACCGGCTCCCGCACGGCTACTTCTCCCCTACCTCCATCGGTGGGCAGACCATCGTCACCTTCGTGCTGATCTACACCTTCGGCATGCTCATCGGGCAGGACATCTGGCAACGGGTGTTCACCGCCCGCAGCGACAGGGTCGCCTCCTGGGGCGGCACCGTCGCCGGCGTCTACTGCCTGGTCTACGCTCTGGCCGGCGCGTTCATCGGCATGGCGACGAAGTCGCTCTACCCGAACCTGGCCGCCGCCGACCAGGCGTTCGCCACCATCGTCAAGCACGCCCTGCCGACCGGTGTCCGCGGCCTGGTCCTGGCCGCCGCCCTGTCCGCGATGATGTCCACCGCAAGCGGCGCCCTGATCGCCTCCGCCACCGTGGCGAACAACGACATCTGGGCCCGGCTGCGCCGTCGTGTTCCTGTCGGCGCCCAGGAGCATGACGAAGTCGGCTCCAGCCGGCTCGCCATCGCCGTCCTCGGCATCGTCGCCATGGTGATCGCCTGCGTCCTCGGGGACGTCATCGAGGCACTCACCGTCGCCTACAACCTGCTCGTCGGCGGCCTGCTGGTCCCGATCCTCGGCGGCCTGGTCTGGCGGCGCGGCAACCTGCAGGGCGCGCTGACCGCCATGATCGCGGGCGGTACGACAGTGATCGTCCTGATGGTGACCGACGGCCTGCTCGCCAACGAGCCGATCTACTACGGCCTGCTCGCGAGCCTTGTCACCTACGTGGCGACCAGCCTCCTGACCCGGCCGACCGAGGCAGCGGTCCTGCAGGCATGGCGCCGCCGCCTGGCGGGCGAACAGGAACCCGCTGCCGCGGCCCCCGAGCTCAGCGCGGCCTGACCCGCACACAAGCGCCCACCCGCACCCGCACGTGCCCGTACCTCGTCGAAAGGACCGCGATGCCCGCCCCCACCATCTCCCCGGAAGAACTCCGACTGCGCCGCCAACTCGCCGCCGTCTACCGCCTCGTGGCGCACTTCCGGATGACCGACCTGATCTTCACGCACATCTCGGTACGGCTCCCCGGACCTGAGCACCACTTCCTGATCAACCCATACGGCCTGCTCTTCGAGGAGATCACCGCCTCGAACCTGGTCAAGATCGACCTCAGCGGCAACCCGGTCGAAGAGACCCCTCACCCCGTCAATCCCGCCGGCTTCGTCATCCACAGCGCCATCCACGCCGCCCGCCCCGACGCCCAGTGCGTCCTGCACACCCACACCAAAGCCGGGTGCGCGGTCGCCGCGCAGGAGGAGGGCCTGCTCCCGCTCAACCAGATCTCCATGGAGTTCTACGGCAGGCTCGGCTACCACGCCTACGAGGGCGTAGCCCTCAACCTCGCCGAACAGCGGCGCCTCGTCGCCGACCTCGGCGGCCACCCGGCGATGATCCTGCGCAACCACGGCCTGCTGACCGTCGGCGAGACCCCCGCCCAGGCGTTCCTGCGCATGTACTACTTGGACAAGGCCTGCGAGATCCAGACCACGGCCACGGCCGGCGACACCAAACTCGTCCTGCCCGACCCCGAGACCTGCGAGCTCACCGCACGCCAGCTGGCCGGCGAGGACGACAGCTCCGACCTCCAGGACGACAAGGCGTACGACCTCGCCTGGTCGGCCCTGCTGCGTCTCGTCGAGCGCATCGCCCCTGACTACAAGGACTGACAGTGAGGGCGTGTGGCGGCTTGTCCGCCGGGTCTGACTGACGGACTGACCGACGCCGACTGACTGTCCTTTGCCGGATTCGTCGGCCAGGACGGGGAGGCCACCGTACGCGCCGGGCGCCGCCCCGGCGCCCGCAGCGTCGAACTGTGGACCCTCGGCTCTCGGCCGTACCGGGTCGTCCAGAGCGTATCCGGGGCAAACGGGTGAACGCTGGCTGTTCGCGCAGGTAGAGCGCTTCCGCCTGTGCGGGGAGGACGGCCAGGAGGCCGGCACGGAGCCATCCGTGAACGGCTCACCCCCGCTTGCGCGGGGAGGACGTCGTCGTCCTTAAGGGCGGGGCGGGAAAGAGTCCTCCCCGCGCAGGCGGGGGTAAGCCGCTTGCGTTGCTGGAGGGCAAGCGACGGTCCGAGTTGGCCAATGATGCGGTGGGCCGCGGAATTGGACACCCCGAAGCGCGAGGGTGCGGATCTGGTGCGCAAGGGCAGGCCGTGGAGCCTGCCGCTGGAGGACCGAGTGCTGCTGGTCGCCGTCTACTGGCGGACGAACCTGACCCTGCGCCAACTGGCGCCGCTGCCGCAGGGCGTGACCAGCTTGCTCAACTCACGCGGGCTCAGCCCGGTGAACGGGGTTATCCAAGACGGCTCCGACGCCGTGATCACACCAGCCACCGCAAGATCGTCTCACCTGCCGGGGAGGCAGTTGGCGAGCCAGTCTGCTTGTTCTGCACGATTGACGCCGTCATCGCCATCCACCACGTAGGCCAACGCCTCCACGAAGGTTGAGCCCAGGGGCCACAGCCAGTTCGGTCCCACAGCGACGACGCGCCCGCTTGCCGCGATATACGACCTGAACTGGACCGACCACATACCCAGAGGGCTGTAGTTCTCTGCGTATCGACGTCTCAGCGTGGATGCTTCCTCGGCGGTGTCGATGCAGGCGTCAACGGGGTCAATGTGCAATGACGAGCCAAGGACGCGGACCGGGGAGCTCTTGATCGTCAGCTCGCCGAATTCGGCCCAGACCCCGAGCGCCACGTCGTTGAGCTCGAACCCCGCGCCTCCCAGCTGCTGTGCCCAGCCCGCAGTGGCGATCTTGCGACCTGCTGTCCACCCAGCAACGCCAAGCGCCTCCAGTACCGACGGACCGCAACTCATCATCGACTCACTGGTGCGTTCTATGCACCCTCCCCATCCCCTCGACCGTGCATGTTCCCCTAAGTGGTCGGCTCCGGAAATCCTTCGGGGGTTGACGTCGGAGTCCAAGCAGCGCTGGGCAGTTGTCAGGGGCTCAACCGGCATCGTCTCAACGGGCGGCTGATCCGAGGTCTGACGTCTGGGTGAGGTTGGACTCTGCGCAGGGGTCACGCCTCAGAATGTTGCAGGTACGCTCCGCTGGTGTCGAAGAAGCAGGAGAAGAAGTTCCGCTCCGCGGCCCGCGCCGCTGGCGCGGGCATCGTTGTCGAGAAGGCGTCACGGGCGGCGGTTCCGGCCGAGACATCCCGTCGTCGCTTACACGTGGGTGCTGCAGTTCTCGGTGGGGCCGTAGGGGGCGCCATCGTTGTACCTGCGCTCTTGGAGCGAATCGGGGTAATGCGGTCCGGTGCGTGGGTGCCCGCCATGTTCGCGGGGTTGGCTTTGGCGCTGGGATTTCCGCTCCTGTACACGACGTTTCGTTCGGTACGGCACGGCCCTGGTTGGCAGCTTGTGACTGCTCGGACTGTCACAGGCGACCGCACGGTCGATCTGAGCAAGGTGACGCAGATACGTCGAGTTCGTGTCCCCAGCAAGACCGGCTGGTTGGACGAGTTCTGGATCAAGGACTGCCGGGGCGTCGTCCTCCTTGTGGACAAGGAGGTACTCATGGGTCCCATGGGGCAGGCGGTGGTTCACAGTTCGGGGATCTCAGGCTCACTGGGAACCGTGAAGATCTCTCGGCATGCGGCCGTCGGACTTGGCCTCAACGATCCCTCGACTGCATACCGGGCAGCCCGCGCATGCGCAGATGCTCTTCTCGGGATCCTGACCCCCGGGGCAGTCGCCGCTCTTGGAGTCCTGGCCGG
>NZ_JBHVST010000037.1:0-95018 GCF_042885015.1 Streptomyces sp. NPDC058086
ACGGCCACCGACTCCGCCACGCACCGCGCCCGACCGCGGCCGCGGGCCCGCCAATGATCGCCTCCCGCAGACGCACCACGCCAGTCACAGCACGCTCGACCGCGCACAGCGCCGCCCGTCCCGGCGCGGACAGCCTCAGTGGCCTCGCACCCAGCGGCTCCGGCCGCGACGGACCGACCTCACGCCACCGACTCCGCCGCGCACCGCGCCCGACCGCGGCCGCGGGCCCGCCAATGATCGCCTCCCGCAGACGCACCACGGCACTCGCAGCACGCTCGACCGCGCACAGCGCCGCCCGTCCCGGCCCGGACAGCCTCACTGGCCTCACACCCAGCGGCTCCGGCCGCGACGGGCCGACCTCACGGCCACCGACTCCGCCGCGCACCGCGCCGGCCCGCGGCCGCGGGCCCGCCAATGATCGCCTCCGGCGGAGGCACCACGCCCCCGGCCGGTCACGCGAGCGCCCCGGTGGAGGCGCCCCGAGCCCCACGTCATCGCCCCGGCGACAGCACGACAGCCCCGGTCGCCTCGCGGCCAACCCAATGCCCCCGTCGGCCAACCCATGTCGCCCCTCCGCCAACCCATTTGTCGCCCCTCGGCCGACCCATTTGCCGCCCCTCGGCCGACCCATTTGTACCCCCTCGGCCGCCCCCTGTCGCCGCCCCGGTCCCGGCGGGGACCCTCCGGACGTCCGGACCCGGCTCAGGTGCGCGGGGCGAGGTGGTGGATACTCGCTCCTCGTTGCCCGAAGCCGGATCGCCGGCCCGACCGATTGCAGGGAGATCGCAGCATGACCGGCACCCAGGTGGACAGTTCGGACTCCGCGGAGCCCCTCGAACGGGAGCCCTCCGCAGCCGCGCCGCGCTGGCGGGCGTGGCTTCTGGAGGGACTCAGCGAGCAGTCGGCCAAGCACCCCGGCCCGCACGCCACCCCGGACGCCGAGCACCAGGGCCACAAATGGTGGCGGGTGATGTGCCTCACCGGCGTCGACTACTTCTCCACGCTGGGCTACCAGCCGGGCATCGCGGCCCTCGCCGCCGGGCTGCTCTCCCCTCTCGCGACCCTCGTCCTGATCGCGCTCACCCTGCTCGGCGCACTGCCGGTCTACCGTCGCGTCGCCAAGGAGAGCCCGCACGGCGAGGGTTCGATCGCGATGCTGGAGCGGCTGCTGCCCTGGTGGGCCGGGAAGATCTTCGTCCTGGTGCTGCTCGGCTTCGCGGCCACCGACTTCCTGATCACGATCACCCTGTCCGGAGCGGACGCCTCCGCACACGTCGTGGAGAATCCTTTTGCTCCGCACTGGATGCACGGCGGGAACACCTGGATCACCCTCCTTCTCATAGCCGCGCTGGGCGCGGTCTTCCTGAAGGGCTTCAAGGAGGCCATCGGGATCGCGGTGGCGCTCGTGGCCACCTATCTCACCCTCAATGTCGTCGTTCTGGCCGTCTCCGCCTGGCAGGTGCTCAGCCACCCGGTCAAGATCGGCGACTGGACCGACGCGATGACGGCCGAACACTCCTCGCCGCTCGCCATGATCGGCGTGGCGCTCCTCGTCTTCCCGAAGCTGGCGCTCGGCATGTCCGGCTTCGAGACGGGCGTGGCGGTGATGCCGCAGGTCGAGGGCGACCCGACGGACACCTACGAGAAGCCGACGGGCCGGATCCGCGAGACCCGCAGGCTGCTCACCACGGCCGCCGTGATCATGAGCGGCTTCCTGCTGCTGTCCAGCCTGGCGACGACGATCCTGATCCCGCAGGACGAGTTCAAGAGCGGCGGCTCGGCGAACGGCCGTGCCCTCGCCTACCTGGCCCACCAGCACCTGGGCGAGGCGTTCGGCACGGTCTACGACCTCTCGACCATCGCGATCCTCTGGTTCGCGGGTGCCTCCGCGCTCGCCGGTCTCCTCAACCTCGTGCCGCGCTATCTGCCGCGCTACGGCATGGCCCCCGAGTGGACGCGTGCCGTCCGCCCCCTCGTGCTCGTCTTCATGGCGGCCGCGGTCCTCATCACGCTGTGGTTCAACGCGAACGTCGACGACCAGAGCGGCGCGTACGCGACCGGTGTGCTGGTCCTGATGCTCTCCGCCTCCTTCGCCTCGGCGGTCGCCGTGCACCAGCGTGGCCACCGCGCCGCCGCGATCGGCTTCGGCGCGATCACCGCGGTCTTCGGCTACACCCTGGTCACCAACGTCATCGAACGCCCCGACGGCATCAAGATCGCGCTGATCTTCATCCTGGCGATCCTGATCACCTCGTTCGCCTCCCGGGTGCGCCGCGCCTTCGAACTGCGCGCCGCCGAGGTCACGTTCGACGAGGCCGCGGCCCGTTTCATCGACGAGGCCGCGGCGAGCGGACCGCTGCGGCTGATCGCGAACGAGCCGCACGAGCACAGCACCCGGGAGTACCGCGCCAAGGAGTACAGCCAGCGCGAGCAGACGCACATCCCGGACGGCCGTCCCGTGCTGTTCCTGGAGGTGTTCGTGACCGACTCCTCGGACTTCACCGCCGACCTGACCGTGCACGGCGACGAGAAGCACGGGGTGCGCAGGCTGCGCGTCGAGGGCGCGACCGTGCCCAACACGATCGCAGCCGTCATGATGCGACTGCGCGACCGCACCGGCCAGGTCCCGCACGCCTACTTCAACTGGACCGAGGGCAACCCCCTCAGCCACCTGGTCCGCTTCCTCGTCTTCGGCGACGGCGAGGTCGCCCCGGTCACCCGCGAAGTGCTGCGGCGCGCCGAGCCGGACCCCGAACGCAGGCCCCGGATCCACGTGGGCTAGGCCCTGTACTCAAATTCCCGTCTGCCCCGTCAGTCCTTCTTCTTGCCCCGCGGCACGGTCATGCCCGTCAGCAGTGCCGTGCCCGGGGCGAGCGCGTCCCAGGAGTCTCCGTGCCAGGCGAGGACCGCTGTCGCGGAGGTCGGGAACTTCGTCCGTACGTCGTCCAGCGCGTCGTCGAGGCTGTCCCCGGCCAGTTCGAGCACGAGTTCCTCCAAGCCGGGGTTGTGTCCGATCAGCAGCAACGTCCCGATCCGGTCGGGGACTTCGTGCAGGGCCGCCAGCAACTCCGGTACCTCGGCGCCGTACAACCGCCGGTCGAACCGTACGGGCGGCGGGGTGCCCCACTGCCGCGCCGCCAACTCCCAGGTCTGGCGGGCGCGTACGGCGGTGGAGCACAGGGCGAGGTCCGGCAGACAGTCCGACTCGGCGAGGGCACGTCCGGCGGCCGGGGCGTCGCGGCGGCCGCGCGGGGCGAGGGGCCGCTCGTGGTCGGCGACGCCCGTCGGCCATGCCGACTTGGCGTGCCGCAGGACGACGAGTCTGCGCAGCGGGCCCGCTCCGGCGCGTGCGATCACCGCTGCGCCCCGATGTCACGGGTGAGTTCGAGCCCGAGGAGACGGTCCGCGTAGGCGTACGTCTCGAAGCGGGCGCCGTCCGGCACGTCGTCCGCGTGCTCGACGCGCCGCAGCACCTCCAGTACGGCGGGTACGTCGAGGTCGTCCTCCCACGCGGCGCGCAGCTCCTGGCGTACGCGCTCGGGGACGGGCTTGGACGGCCGGGTGGCCCAGGTGGCGACGGACTTGCGCCAGCGCGCGAGCGTCTCCCGGGCGCCGTCGAGGTCGGCGGTGGCGAAGTCGACGGGCTGTCGGCGGGGGGCCGCGAGCAGGACCATCCTCAGCAGCGCCGGGTCGGCCGTGCCGCGCACCGGGGCGACCTCGACGCGGATGCCCTCCACGGCGGTGGCGCCGGGCACGAGCACATGCAGGGCCGGGCCCGCACCGCTCCGGTCGCCCTCGGCCCGGCGGATGCCGAGCGCGTCGGCGCGCGCCCGGAGCTCCGCGGGCGGGTCGGCCACGGTGACGACGGGGGTCCCACCGAGTTCCAGGGTCCTGGCGAGCACGTCGGCGACCAGCAGCACGCGCAGTGCGGACAGATCGTCCCGCTCCACGTGCGCCTCGATGCGCGTCAGGCTCCGGCGGGCAGGGACGGCGTCGATGGGCTCGCCCGTTCGGGCGTCGGTGATACGCAGCACGGAGCGAGCGTAGGCGGGCGCGAGCCCGGGCGCAGGGAGGTCGGACCGATTCCGGACACGCGGGCTTCCCCGGCTGTCCCTCCGTATGAGGTGTGAGTGGTTCCACCCCGGTGGTGTAGCCCACTGCACCAGAGGTTCGGGAGATCACTCTCTCGTGGGCGCGACCGGGGGACGGGAGGGTTGATCCCGACGGAGAACGGCCCGTCGACCTCGGAGATCTCCCCTCCTCACGCTTCCTCACGCTCCTTCGGCCCGGAAGAGGACCTCACCCCCATGACCATCCGTGTCCTGCTCGCCGACGACCAAGCCCTGCTGCGGGCGACGTTCCGCATCCTGATCGACTCCTGCTCCGACATGGAAGTGGTCGACGAGGCCGCCGACGGCCGGGCGGCGGTCTCGCTCGCGCGTACCCACCGCCCCGACGTCGTCCTCATGGACATCCGTATGCCGGGCGCCGACGGCCTCACCGCCACCGCCGCCATCTGCGCCGACCCCGACCTCTCCACCACCCGCGTCCTCATCCTCACGACGTTCGAGACCGACGAGGACGTGGCCCAGTCCCTGCGCGCCGGAGCCAGCGGCTTCCTCGGCAAGGACGTCACCGCGGACGAACTCCTGAGCGGCATCCGCACCGTGGCAGCCGGCGACGCGCTCCTCTCCCCCCGGGCCACGCACACCCTGGTCACCCGCTTCCTCGCCTCCCCCGCACCCAGCGCCCAGCCGGCGCTTCCCGGACAACTGGCGGCTCTCACCGCCCGCGAGCGAGAGGTGACCGCGCTGGCGGCCGAGGGAAAGTCCAACAACGAGATCGCCCAGGAACTCGTCGTCAGCCCGCTGACCGTCCGCACCCATGTGCACCGCGCCATGACCAAACTCCACGCCCGGGACCGCGCCCAACTGGTCGTCATCGCCTACCAGTGCGGCCTCGTACAGGTCTCACGGCCCCCGGAGTGAGCGAGCCCCGCCTGCGCGTCGACCCCCTGGCCACAGCGCCCCATCGTGGGTGAGAATGCCATATGCCAGATTTGGAGAATGTGACTTATGTCACTCACTAGGGGGCACGACTCGTGGACCTGGACTTCACGGACGACCAGACGGCGCTTCGCGACACATTGCGCACGTTCTTCGAGAAGGAGTCGTCCACCGCGGCGCTACGGGCGGCGGAGCCACTCGGGTTCGACGCGGCGCTGTGGCGCAAGGTCGTCGACCTGGGGCTCGCCGCGATCGCCGTACCCGAGCACCTCGGTGGCGGCGGTGCCGGTTTCGTGGAACTGGCCATCGCGGCGGAGTGCCTCGGGCAGTCCCTCGCTCCGGTGCCCCTGATCGAGGCGGCGGTGGCGAACGACCTCATCGCGTCGCTGTCCGACGGAGGTTCGTCGACGGACGCGGGCTCGTCGTCGTCCGGCGGGCCGGACGCCCGCCTGGAGTCCCTCACCGCACGCGCCGTCGCGGGCGAGCTCCTGGCGACCCTGGCTCTCCGCCCGGCCACGGGCGACCTAGCGCGGCTGGTTCCGGCGGGCGCGGTGGCCGATCTCGTGGCCGTCCTGCGGGATGACGAGCTCCTCCTGCTCCGGCAGCCGGACCGCGGCCCCGCCACGCCGGGCGGGGCCGTCCCCAATCTCGGGGCACTTCCGCTCGCCGACTGCCCCATCGACACGGAAGACGCCCTGGTGCTGGCGCGCGGACCGGCCGCCGTCCGCGCCTATCGCCGCGCCCTGAGCCGGTGGGAACTGCTGACCGGCGCGGCGCTCTTCGGCCTCGGCTCGAAGGCCCTCGACATCGGCGTCGACTACGTGATGCAACGCAAGGCGTTCGGCGTGCTCATCGGCACGTTCCAGACCATCCAGCACCGCCTGGCCGACAACGCGATCGCCCTCGACGGCACCCGCCTGCTGGCCTACGAGGCGGCCTGGGCGCAGGACGAGCACCTGCCCACGGCCGACACCTCGGCGACCATGGCGTTCCTGTTCGCCGCGGAGACCGCCTTCAAGACGACATCGGAGGTCCTGCACTTCCACGGCGGATACGGCTACACGCTGGAGTACGACATCCAGCTCTACTTCCGGCGGGCGAAGGCCTGGTCACAAGTCGCGGGCGACTCCCGCGCGGCGTACGCGCGACTCGCGCACCGCGTCTTCGGCGCGGCACCGGCACAGGCACCGGAACCGGCACCGGCACCGGCACCGGCACCGGCAGAGAGGGCGGGCTGACAATGGACTTCCGCGAATTCGACGAACTGGCCTCGCACCGCGAGGCGGCCTGCGCCTGGGTCGAGGCTCATGCGCGACCGGAGTGGGTGGAGGAACAGCGCCGCTCCGGCACGCATCAGACGGCCGAGCTGCATGCCCTGCTCGCGCGCGACGGGATCCTCGCGGCCGACTGGGCGCCCGAGTACGGCGGGAGCGAGGTCGATCCCGGCTTCGCCCGGGCCGTGTTCGACGAACTCGGCCGCATGGGGCTCGCCTCCGACGGCTGGTCCACGACCTCCATGGTGCTGCGCACCATCGAGCACGTGGGAACCGAGGAGCAGAAGCGCGAGTACATCCCGGCCGCGCTGCGCGGAGAGCGGCTGATCGCCCTGGGGTACAGCGAGCCGGACTCCGGCTCGGACGTCGCCGCGGCGAAGACCACCGCGGTCCGGGACGGTGACGAGTGGGTCATCAACGGCCAGAAGATGTTCACCAGCACCGCCCAGCTGTGCAGCCATGTGTTCGTGCTGGCCCGCACCGATCCGGACGTGCCGAAGCACAAGGGGCTGTCGATGTTCCTCGTGCCGACCGACAGCGCCGGGTACGACATCCAGCCGATCCACACGCTCGGCGGGCAGCGCACCAACGCCACGTTCTACGCCGGCGTGCGGGTCCCGGATTCCGCGCGCCTCGGCGGGGTCGACGGCGGGTGGGGCGTCATGCACGTGGCGCTGGTCCACGAACGCTCCGCCTCCAGCCCCGGCTCGGACGGCGGTTCTCTGGTCGAGGATCTGGCCGCCTGGGCACGCACCGCGCGACGCCCGGACGGGACGACGGTCCTCGACGACCCCCTGGCCGCCGAGCGGATCGGCAGGATGGCGGTCGACGAGGAGGTCACACGCCTGCTCGCCCTCCGCAACCGATGGCGCGCCCAGAAGGGCGACCTCCCCGGTGTCGAGGGGTCGATGTGGAAGCTGTTCGCCACGGAGGCCGCCCAGCGCCACTCCAGCGACATCCTCGACATCCTGGGCGCCGAGGGCGTACTGGCCCCCGAGGCGGCCGGCGCCCCCGCGGGCGGCAGGTTCGAGGAGGGCTTCCGGGCGGCGGTGGTCGGCACCATCTACGGCGGGACCAGCGAGATCCTCCGGGAGATCATCGCGGAGCGCCACCTCAGGCTGCCCAGGAACCGATGACGGTAGGGGGTCTTGCGGGGCGGCGGGGAACGCCGTACGGCAGGCGCTCCCGACCGGCGGCGCCGAGGCTCGACCGGGCCTCGGCGCCGGCCGGTCGGACGCAGCAGCCCGCGACCGGTCAGGCCTTGCCACGGACCTCGGGCGCCAGGTCGATCTCGTCCTCGGCGTGATCGAAGAAGTCGTCGGCCAGCCGATGGCACAGCGTGGCGAGCTGCTCAAGGTCTCCCGGCGACCAGTCCGCCAACGCGACCGACATCCCTCGGCAGCTCGCCTCCCGCACACGGTCGACCGCGTCCCGGCCGGCCGGCGTGAGTTCGATGCGCTGGGCTCGGCGGTCGTTCGGGTCCGGGACACGCGTCAGACAGCCGGTCTTCTCCAGCTGCTGCACCTGCCGGGTCACGTGGGACGCCTCGACGGACAGCAGGTTCGCCAGCTCACTGGGCCGCAGCGAGCCGGAGTCGGCGACCTGCCGCAACAGCGCGACGGCGGCCCGGTCCAGGGCCAGCCCGGCCAGCGCCATGAGGCGCTCATGCTGACGAACCCTGCTGGTCAGATACGAGATACGGGTGAGCGCACGCTCGATCTCGGCCACGTCCGTCAACGCGGGATCGGCTGCTGTGGGCGGCGGTGTCGACATGGGACGACTTTAACGTCTACTTGCATAAGTTAAGCAATATCGAGTGAGGCAGAAGGGGCCTGAGAGCGCTGCTCGGGCACCGCCCGTCAGGAGTCGAGGTCGTCGGCGAAGTGCCGGTAGCCGTGCTGGTCCCGGTGGATGTTCCAGATGGTCTCCGCGAGCGCGGCGGGGTCCTTCCTGGGGTGTCCGGGGCTGATCGCGCCGGGGATGACGAGTTGTGCGACGTGGATACCCTCGTCGGCGAGGGCGCCGTGCAACAGGTGTCCGTAGGCGCTCTCGGCGGCGAAGGCGATGGAGGTGCCGGCCCGGTCGGGGTGGGGTACCGCGGCGGTGCCGCCGTTGACGAAGACGATGGTGCCTCGGCCGAGGGCGCGCATGCCGGGCAGCACCTGGCGCACGGCGGCGACGGGGCCGTACACCGAGAACTCGATCGGTCCCACGAGGTCGGCGGGCGTGGTTTCCAGGACGGGCCGCATGAACTCCCGCTGCGGGACCGGGCTGTACTGCATGACCTCGATGGGCCCCAGGGTCGCGGTCGCCGCGTCCAGCGCCGCTTCGAGCGCCTTCGGGTCGCGTACATCGGCCGCGAAACCGCGCGCCGTCAGGCCCTCGCCCGCCAGGTCTGCGGAGAGCGCGTGCGCCCGGTCCGTGGTGCGGGTGATGAGAGCGACGTCGAACCCCTCGCGGCCGAACCGCCGTGCGACGGCGACTCCGAGGCCGGGTCCGGCTCCGATGATGGCGATGGTGGTCATGGTCTTCCTTGGGGCCTCGGGGGTGGGGCAGCTTACGAGGGGCAGCATGCCCCCCGTGGGCCCCCGCCGCTCGTTTCAGTAGCGGCCGCCTTCCGGTGCGGGAAGGGCGTCCAGGTCGGCCAGGGCCGCCGTGCTCAGCTCCACGTCCCCCGCGCCGGCGTTGTCCGCCAGGTACTTCGGGGTCTTGGTGCCGGGGATGGGGACGACGTACCGTCCCTGGGCGACCAGCCACGCAAGTGCCACCTGCGCCGGGGTGATCCCGGCCCGCTCGGCGATCTCACGGACCCGGCCGACGATGGCGAGGTTGGCGCGCAGCGCGTCCTGCTGGAAGCGCGGCAGCCGTCGCCGGAAGTCGTCCTCGGGCAGGTCGTCGAAGGAGGCGAACCGTCCGGCCAGGAAGCCGCGGCCCAGCGGCGAGAACGGCAGGAAGGCGATGCCCTGCTCCTCGCAGTACGGCAGCACCTCGGCCAGCGGGTCGCGGGTCCACAGCGACAGCTCGGACTGCACCGAGGCCACCGGGTGCACCGACTGCGCCCGCTCGATCTGCTCGACGTTCACCTCGGACAGGCCGATCTGCCGGGCCTTGCCCGCGGCCACGACCTCGGCCATGGCTCCCCAGGTCTCCTCGACGGGCACCTGGGGGTCGACGCGGTGCAGCTGGTAGAGGTCCACATGGTCGGTGCCGAGGCGGCGCAGGCTCTCGTCGATCGACTTCCGTACGTGCTCGGGGCGGCCGTTGTTGACGATGACCGGGGAGTTGCCGGGACCGCCGGTCGGATCGCTCACGACCAGGCCGACCTTCGTGGCCAGCACGGCCCGCTCCCGGTGGCCGCCCGCCAGCGCCCGTCCGACCAGTTCCTCGTTGGTGTGGGGGCCGTACACGTCGGCGGTGTCGATGAGGGTGGCGCCCAGGTCGAGCGCCTGGTGGACGACCGCGACGGAGGTGGCTTCGTCGCGCGGGGTCTTCATGTCGTACGAGAAGGTCATGCCCATGCACCCCAGGCCGATCACACCGACCTCGGGTCCCTTGCTGCCCAGTGTCGTGGTGCGCATGGCGTACGTCCTCTCGGTCGGCCGTGGTGAGTTCACGGCGTGCTTGCTGGTCCGCGCCCTCGGACGGGCGAACGGTCGAGGGGCATTCCCACCCTGCCCCTCACGCACGCCGCGTGGCAGACCGCGCTGTACCGGGGAGCGGCGTTCCCGGGTGCGACAGGGCCTCCCACGCCACGGGGAATCACCGTGTGTCTCATGCTGTTGTCCGGCTGAGCACGCATGACAGGCCACGCGGGCCCATGACAGTCCTTCACACCAGACCCAGGAGGCCGACCGTGTACGGCGACCCGGCAACGATCCGCAAGATCCTCACCGAACTCGGCGACACCTGGGCGATCGTGGGCCTCTCGTCCAACGAGCGACGCGCGGCGTACGGAGTCGCCGACGTCCTCCAGCGCTACGGCAAGCGGATCGTCCCCGTGCACCCGAAGGCCGAGACCGTCCACGGCGAGAAGGGCTACCCGTCGCTGGACGCGATCCCGTTCGACGTCGATGTCGTCGACGTCTTCGTCAACAGCGACCTCGCGGGGCTTGTTGCCGACGAAGCCGCCGCCGGCGGCGCCAAGGCCGTCTGGTTCCAGCTCGGCGTCGTCGACGAGGGCGCGTACGACCGTACCCGCGCCGCCGGACTCGACATGGTCATGGACCGCTGCCCCGCCATCGAGATCCCGCGCCTCGGCTGAGCCACCTCCGCACGCCAAGCCGGTTCGCGGCAAACCCGGTTGACAGCCTGTGGCGGGGATGGGTTTGCTGCTCCGGTGTCCACTCTCCGCTTCCAGCAGTCGGACGACGAGGCCGGTCTCAAGGACTGGCAGTACGTCCACAATGTCATCGTCCCTCCCGCCGCCCTGTCGCTCGACGAGGTCCGTGAGCGGGCCGGGCGCAACCACCTGGAGGTCGCGTACCTCGGCGACGTCCCGGTGGGCTGCTCGACCGTGCGTCCGCCGAAGGACGGCGGCTCGACGGCGACGGTGATCGCCCGGGTCCTGCCCGGACACCGTCGGCAGGGGTTCGGTGAGGAGCTCTACGAGCGCGGGCTGAAGCGGGCGCGGGCGCTGGGCGCGGACGTGATCGAGACGGTCGTACTGGCGTCCAACGAGGACGGGCTGCGGTTCGCCGTGCAGCACGGCTTCGTCGAGATCGAGAGGTACGTGCTGCCGGGCGAAACGGCCGAGTGGGTCGACCTGCGGCTGGCCTGAGTCAGGTCGGGACCGGCCTGGCCCGGTCACCGCGCCCGGTCGAGGAAGGCCGTCACCGTTTCCGTGAAGCGCCGGGGGTCGTCGAGCCACGGGTGGTGGCCGGCCTCCGGCTGGACGATCAGCTCCCCCTCGGGGATCAGCTCCGCCACGGCGGCGGCCACGCGCGGCAGTGGGCCACTGTCGAGTTCGCCCGCGAGCAGCAGGACCCGTGCCTCCAGCGTGGCGACGGCGGCGCGGGCCACGGCGGGTTCGAAGGCGCCGTCGGAGGCGTACAGGCCCGCGGCCTCCTCGTTGGTCTGTTCGACCTCGGTCTCGGCGTGCGCCTGCGCGGTCGCGTCCCAGCGGCCGTAGAAGAACGGGGCGACAGCGTCCCAGTCGGCATCGGCCGCCGAGCCCGCCCAGATCCGTTCGTAGGCGTCGTACCCTGCCGCGAACCACGGCTCGGCCTTGCGCCGCGCGGCCGCCTCCCGGCGGTGCTCCTCGGTGAAGTCGATACCGAGGGCCCGGGCGCGCCCGGTGACCGATGTGAGGGTGCGGATGCGGTCCGGATACCGGGCCGCGTAGAGGAGCGCGAGGTCACCGGCCGCCGAGTGGGCGAGGAGATCCACCCGCTCCAACCCGAGATGCGCCCTGAAGGCCTCGACGTCGTCGACCTGCCGGTCGCAGCGGTACGTCGCCGGGTCGGCCGGGACGGCGGAGTCGCCGGTCCCCCGCAGATCCAGCAGGAACAGCCGACGGTGCCGCGACAGTCCGCCGAGATCGCCGAGGTAGGCGGAGGCACGCATGGGACCACCGGGCAGACAGAGCAACGGCTCGCCCTCGCCCGTGACGTGGTAGGCAAGTTCGGTCCCGTCGGGGGCGGAGAAGATCGGCATTCCGTCATCCTCATGACGACGAGATGCTCGGGGCAAGCGTTTTTACGCGGCGCCGAGCCCCCCGACCAAAAAACGTCCAGGTCGGCCGATACGGGCCGACCTGGACGTCCTGGCCGGGATGATCAGACGAGGTCGAACCGATCGAGGTTCATGACCTTGTCCCACGCCGCGACGAAGTCCTTCACGAACTTCGCCTTGGCGTCATCGCCCGCGTAGACCTCGGCGAGCGCGCGCAGCTCGGAGTTCGAGCCGAAGACGAGGTCGGCACGGGTGCCGGTCCACTTGACCTCGCCGGTGGCGTCGTCGCGGGCCTCGAAGGTGGTCGCGTCCTCGGACGTCGGCGTCCACGTCGTGCCCAGGTCGAGCAGGTTGACGAAGAAGTCGTTGGTCAGCGTTCCGGGGGTCGCGGTGAGGACACCGTGCGCCGACTGCTGGTGGTTCGCGCCCAGGACGCGCAGGCCACCGACGAGGACCGTCAGCTCGGGGGCGCTCAGGGTCAGCAGGTTCGCGCGGTCCAGCAGCAGGTACTCGGCCGGGAGGCGGTTGGCCTTGCCGAGGTAGTTGCGGAACCCGTCGGCGGTCGGCTCCAGCGCGGCGAAGGACTCCGCGTCGGTGTGCTCGTCCGTCGCGTCGACACGGCCCGGGGTGAAGGGCACCTCGACGTCGTGACCGGCGTCCTTGGCGGCCTTCTCGACCGCGGCGCTGCCACCGAGGACGATCAGGTCGGCCAGGGAGACCTTCTTGGCACCGGTGTTGAACTCCCGCTGGATGCCCTCCAGCGTGCGCAGCACCGCCGCGAGCTGGTCGGGGTCGTTGGCCTCCCAGCCGCGCTGCGGCTCCAGGCGGATGCGCGCGCCGTTGGCGCCGCCGCGCTTGTCGCTGCCGCGGAACGTCGAGGCGGACGCCCACGCGGTGGAGACCAGCTGCGGGACGGTCAGGCCCGAGTCGAGGATCTTCGCCTTGAGGGCGGTGACGTCGTCGGCGCCGATGGCCTCGCCGTCCGCCTCCGGCAGCGGGTCCTGCCACAGCAGGGTCTCCGCCGGGACCTCCGGGCCGAGGTAGAGCGACTTCGGGCCCATGTCACGGTGGGTCAGCTTGTACCAGGCGCGGGCGAAGGCGTCCGCGAACTCCGCGGGGTTCTCGTGGAAGCGGCGGGAGATCGGCTCGTAGATCGGGTCGACGCGCAGCGAGAGGTCGGTGGTGAGCATCGTGGGCAGACGCTTCTTCGACGGGTCATGCGCGTCGGGGACGGTCGCCTCGGCGTCCTTCGCCACCCACTGGTTGGCGCCGGCGGGGCTCTGGGTCAGCTCCCACTCGTAGCCGAAGAGGTTGTCGAAGAAGCCGTTGCTCCACTGGGTGGGCGTGGTGGTCCAGGTGACCTCCAGGCCGGAGGTGATGGCGTCCGCGCCCTTGCCGGTGCCGTACGTGCTCTTCCAGCCCAGGCCCTGCGCCTCGATCGGGGCGGCCTCGGGGTCGGCACCGACGCTCTCCGCCGGACCCGCGCCGTGGGTCTTGCCGAAGGTGTGACCGCCCGCGATGAGGGCGACGGTCTCCTCGTCGTTCATCGCCATGCGGCGGAACGTCTCACGGATGTCGCGGGCCGCGGCGATCGGGTCCGGGTTGCCGTTGGGGCCCTCGGGGTTGACATAGATGAGGCCCATCTGGACGGCGCCGAGCGGGTTCTCCAGCTCGCGGTCGCCGGTGTAGCGCTGGTCGTCGAGCCAGGTGGTCTCGGGACCCCAGTACACGTCCTCCTCGGACTCCCAGACGTCCGCGCGGCCGCCGGCGAAGCCGAAGGTCTCGAAGCCCATCTGCTCCAGGGCGACGTTACCGGTGAGGATCATGAGGTCGGCCCAGGAGAGGCTCTGGCCGTACTTCTTCTTGACCGGCCACAGCAGGCGGCGGGCCTTGTCGAGGTTGCCGTTGTCCGGCCAGCTGTTGAGGGGGGCGAAGCGCTGCTGACCGGCGCCGGCGCCACCGCGGCCGTCGCTGATGCGGTAGGTGCCCGCGCTGTGCCAGGCCATCCGGATCATGAACGGGCCGTAGTTGCCGAAGTCGGCCGGCCACCAGTCCTGCGAGGTGGTCAGCACCTCGGCGATGTCCTGCTTCACGGCCGCGAGGTCGAGGGTCTTGAACGCCTCGGCGTAGTCGAACTCCTCACCGAGGGGGTTCGCCACGGCGGGGTTCTTGGCGAGGATCTTCAGGTTGAGCCGCTCCGGCCACCACTGGCGGTTTCCACCGCCCTGGGTCGGGTGCGCGGCGCGCCCGTGCGCGACGGGGCAGCCACCTGCGCCCTCCGATTTCGCATCGGTGACGATTGCATCATGGTTCTCGGACATGGGAATCCTTCCGGACGGGGCGGATCACTGTGCTCAGGAACTGCGGGCGGTGGAACAGTCGGTCGAAACAGCCGAAACAGCCGGGGCACAGGCCCCTGGGGACGTCGTCGACGACACCGTACGACCGGCACATGACGTAGGGGTGGCAGTCGCCGACGCGTCGCTCGAACCGGGTCGGGCCGCCGGGTTGGGCACGGCGTACGCGGCGCACCGCGATGGGCGCGCGGAGCGCCCCGAGCGCGGGGCGCCGGCGCCACTCGCGTGGGCGATGCGCCTCGCGCGGACCTTGCGCTCGGGGATGCGCTCGCGGCTGAAGTGGGCGAGCTCCACCCGTCTCCTGAACCGTCACGTGCTTTCCCCTGCTGTTGTCCTGTCCCTTGGCTGCCGCCAGAACCGATCCTACGATGGACACAGTCCAAGTCAATACGAGAACCAGACCCGTACGGATTCATTCGTCAGACGATGCATGGTTAGGCTGGTGAGCATGAGTGACCTGCTCGAACGACTTCGCGGACGCGGCTGGCGGATGACCGCCCAGCGCCGGGTGGTCGCCGAGGTACTCGACGGCGAGCACGTACATCTCACCGCGGACGAGGTGCTCGCACGCGCCACCGCCCGGTTGCCGGAGATCTCCCGCGCGACCGTCTACAACACCCTCGGCGAGCTCGTTTCGCTCGGCGAGGTGATCGAGGTGGCCACCGACGGCCGCGCCAAGCGCTACGACCCGAACGCCCACCGCCCCCACCAGCACCTGGTGTGCTCGGTCTGCGGCGCCATCCGGGACGTCCATCCCAGCGGCGACCCCCTGTCCGATCTGCCCGCATCCGAGCGGTTCGGCTTCACCGTCTCCGATGTCGAGGTGACCTACCGGGGCCTGTGCCCCGACTGTGGCCGCGCATAGGACGAGTTGCCGCGCACAGGACGAGTTTCAGCCAACGCACGCCGACCGCCCCCTGGGCGAACCGCATCGAGGCCTGATCCCCCACACCCTCACCTCCACTCCGGCTCACACCACCTTCGTCTCCGGTTCGTCCGGCGTACGCCTGTGGTCGCTTCCATGAGGGGATGGACCACATCACGTTCCTCGTGGCGGTCGTCATCGGCGGGGCGTTCCTGTCCACCGAGGTCGCGAAGACCATCTCGGGCGGCATCGTGGACGACACCCTGGTCACACCGGGGATGATCTTCGCGGGCCTGGTCGGGGCGATTCTCTGGAATCTGCTGACCTGGCCGCTCGGGCTGCCCTCCAGTTCCTCGCACGCCCTGTTCGGCGGACTGATCGGGGCGGTGTGGGTCGGCGCGGGCGAGCACGGCGTGCACTTCGACAAGGTGGTCGAGAAGGTGCTGGTCCCGGCCGTGGCCTCGCCGGTCGTGGCGGGCGTGGCCGCGCTGCTGGCCACCTACCTCGCGTACAAGATCACCGCGCGGGCCCGCCGGGACTCGGTGACCAAGGGCTTCCGGCTCGGCCAGATCGCCTCGGCCTCGCTCGTCTCCCTCGCGCACGGCACGAACGACGCCCAGAAGACGATGGGCGTCATCACGCTGACGCTGATCTCGGCGGGGGCGCTGGGCCACGACGCCGGTCCCCCGGTGTGGGTGATCGCGTCCGCCGGTCTCGCCATCGGACTTGGCACCTACCTCGGCGGCTGGCGGATCATCCGCACGATGGGCAAGGGGCTCACCGACATCCAGTCGCCGCAGGGCTTCGCGGCCGAGGCCGCCGCCACCATCGTGATCCTCACCTCCGCCCACCTGGGTTTCGCGCTCTCCACCACACAGGTCTGCTCCGGCGGCATCCTCGGGGCAGGTCTGGGCAGGCGGCTGGCCGAGGTCCGCTGGGGCACGGCGGGGCGCATGGTGATCGCCTGGCTGGTCACACTGCCCGCCGCCGCGCTGGTCGGCGGGGTCTCGGCGAGCGTGGTGAAGCACGGCGGCACCTTCGGCACCGTGGTGATCGCCCTGTGCGCCGCCGCCGTCGCCGCGTTCATCGTGCTCGCCTCGCGCCGCAATCCGGTGCGCGCCGACAATGTGAACGACGCCCACGAGGTCACCGTCCGTGCCGCGGTGCCGACGGCCGTCGGCACCGTCGCCTGAGCCAAGGGGAAGTCGTACGATGCATGTGGACTGGTCCGCACTCGGCGAGGTCACCGCGGTGAGCATCGCCGTCACTGTCGCAGTGGTGGTCGTCTTCGCGCTCGGCGTGCTGGGTGTCTCCCAGGTCGAGGCCGCACGCGAGAAGGACGCCGACGGCACCCACGCCCTCGGCTTCGCGCAGGCGGGACTGTGCTTCCTGGCCTGCGCGGCCGTCGTCGCGTACGGAATTTACCTGATCGTGCCGCAGTTCCACTGAGTGAAGCCGGGGAGGCCGCTATGACGCCATTGCTGACGGGTCTGACCGTCGATTACAGCGACCACGACGACCCGGTACTGATCCGCTCGGACGGCAGTCCGGTGGAGACCTGGCGTGAGAACTACCCGTACCACGAGCGCATGGAGCGCAAGGAGTACGAGTGGCACAAACGCCTCCAGCAGATAGAACTGCTGAAGCTGCAGAGCTGGATCAAGGCGACCGGCCGCCGCCTGGTCATCGTCTTCGAGGGGCGTGACGCGGCCGGCAAGGGCGGCACGATCAAGCGGTTCACCGAGCACCTCAATCCGCGCGGTGCCCGGGTCGTGGCGCTGGAGAAACCGACCGAGCGCGAGCGCGGCCAGTGGTACTTCCAGCGGTACGCGGAGCATCTGCCGACCGCGGGCGAGATCGTGATGTTCGACCGGTCCTGGTACAACCGGGCCGGCGTCGAGCGGGTGATGGGCTTCTGCACGGACGACGAGTACCGGCGCTTCATGAGGCAGGCGCCCGCCTTCGAACGGATGCTCGTCGACGACGGGGTGGACCTGATCAAGTTCTGGTTCTCCGTGTCGCAGGGCGAGCAGCGCACCCGTTTCACGATCCGCCAGGTCGATCCCGTACGACAGTGGAAGCTCAGCCCCATGGACCTGGCCTCCTTGGACCGCTGGGACGACTACACCGCCGCCAAGGTGGCCATGTTCGGCGAGACGGACACCGAACAGGCCCCCTGGACCGTGGTGAAGAGCAACGACAAGAAGCGGGCGCGTGTCGAGGCGATGCGCAGCGTCCTGGCCCGCTTCGCCTACGCGGACAAGGACGACGAAGTCGTCGGCAGCCCGGACCCGAGCATCGTGGGCGCGGCGGCGAATCTGCTGGAGGCGGGCGAGGACGACACCGGCCACTGAGTGCCGGGGGGTTCCGTCAGTCGTGCGGCGGACGGTCGGTGAGGCGGTGGTCGGCCAGGTTCAGCGCCTCGTCGACCACCCGGCGCAGATGGCCGTCACCTAGTGAGTAGATCACCCGGCGTCCCTCCTTGCGGGTGTTCACCAGACCGGCGAGACGCAGCCGGGCCAGATGCTGGCTGACGGCCGGGCGCGCGGCCCCGCACGCCTCGGTGAGCGTCGTGACATCGGCCTCTTGGCCGGTCAGCGCGTGCAGGAGGGTGAGCCGGGTGCGGTCGCCCAGGAGGGCGAGGAGTTCGGCGGCGAGCGCGAACTGTTCCTCGCCGGGGGTACGCGGATGCGCATCATGCGCAGGTGATAGGTGCATGCGTGCGCTCATACGCACATAATGGCCCTGTGGACGCCGACACGTCCACTCCCGCGCATCGGAAGGGGACCCCCGTGAGCGACCGGCACGACGAGCAAGGCCACAGCAACGGTCACGGCCACTCCCACGGCCACGGCCGCTTGGGGCACGACCAGCCACATCCCCACCCACACCCCCACTCGCACAGCACCCCTTCCGGCCTCCTCCCCCGTCTACGTCACCTCCTCACCCCCCACTCCCACGAGACCGGCGACAAGCTCGACTCCGCGCTGGAGTCCTCGGCGCGCGGTATGCGCGCCCTGTGGGTGTCCCTCGTCGTCCTCGGTACGACAGCCGTGGCGCAGGGGGTCGTGGTCGTGGTCTCCGGATCGGTCGCGCTGCTCGGCGACACGGTGCACAACGCCGCCGACGCGCTCACGGCCGTCCCTCTCGGCATCGCGTTCGTCCTGGGCCGGCGCGCGGCGACGCGCCGCTTCACCTACGGCTACGGCCGGGCGGAGGACCTCGCGGGCATCGTGATCGTGCTGACGATCGCCGCGTCCGGTGCCTTCGCGGCCTGGACGGCCCTCGAGCGGCTGATCGACCCGCGCCCCCTGCACCACATCCCGGTCGTCGCGGCGGCCGCGCTGATCGGCTTCCTCGGCAACGAGTGGGTCGCCCGGCACCGCATCCGGGTCGGGCGTGAGATCGGCTCGGCCGCCCTCGTCGCGGACGGTCTCCATGCCCGTACGGACGGCTTCACGTCACTGGCGGTGCTGGTGGGAGCGGGCGGCGCGGCACTGGGGTGGCAACTGGCCGACCCGCTGGTGGGCTTGGCGATCACGGCCGGGATCCTGCTGGTGCTGCGCGACGCCGCCCGCGAGGTGTTCCGGCGCGTGATGGACGCCGTGGACCCGGAGTTGGTCGACTCGGCCGAACGGGCGCTGCGGGAGGTCCCCGGCGTCCGCGGGGTGGGTGAGCTGCGGCTGCGCTGGATCGGGCACCGGCTGCGCGCCGAGGTGGCGGTCGTGGTGGACGGCGAGGCGAGCGTGCGACAGGCACACCGGATCGCCGTCGAGGCCGAACACGCCCTGCTGCACGCCGTACCGAAGCTGACCGCGGCCCTCGTACACGCCGATCCGGCCCCCGTGCCGGGCGAGACGGACCCGCACCTGGCGCTGGCGCATCACATGGTCGCCTGACCGGTCAGGCGATGCCCAGCCCCTCCAGCACCACCGCGTTCGGCAGTTCGGCGAACGCCTTGCCCGGTACCAGCAGCTTCCCGCGCCGACGGCCACTGCCCACCAGGACGTACGGCAGCTCGACGACCGCCGGGTCCACCAGCACCGGCCAGTCGCCCGGCAGTCCGATCGGGGTGATTCCGCCGTACTCCATGCCGCTCTCGCCGGTGGCGGTGTCCATCGGGGCGAACGAGGCCTTGCGGGCACCGAGTTGGCGGCGGACGGCACCGTTGACGTCGACCCGGGTGGCGGAGAGGACCACGCAGGCGGCGAGTGTGGTCTCGCCGCCGCGTTTGCCCGCGACGACCACGCAGTTGGCCGACTGGTCCAGCAGTTCCTTGCCGTAGTGCTCGACGAAGGTCGCGGTGTCGGCCCACTCGGGGTCCGTGTCGACGTACACGATCTGGTCGGCGGGGACGGTCCCGCGCCAGTGGCGTACGCCGTCCGCGACCGGGCGGGTGAGCTCGTCGAGGCAGTCGGGTGCGGCCGTGGCGTGGTCGAAGTGTCCGATGGGAGCGCGCATGACGGCACGCTAACAGCCGCTCCGGTCCGCCCGGCCGGGTGTCTCAGTGCACGAACGGGACCGACACCGCCATGACCATCTCCACCGGCACGTCGCCCTTGTTGGTGTACGTGTGGGGGGTGTTGGCCTCGAACGACACGCTCGCGCCCTCGGGGACGCGGTAGTCGGTCCCGTCGACGCTGAGGGTGAGTTCGCCCGCCATGACATGGACGAGTTCGACCGTCCCCGTGGGGTGCGGGTCCGAGGGACTGCCGTCGCCCGGCATCAGCCGCCAGTCCCACATCTCCAGCGGCCCGGGCGCCTCGGTGCCCGCGAGAAGGCGGTTGTAGCTGCCCGCGTCCGTGTGCCACAGCCGTACGGCCTGCTCGGCCGGGACGATCCGGACCTTGGGGCCCTGCTCGTAGTCGAGGAGGGTCGTGATGCTGACGCCGAGCGCGTCACCGATCTTCACGACGGTACCGATGCTGGGGTTGGTCCTGGCCTGCTCGATCTGGATGAGCATGCCACGGCTGACTCCGGCGCGGCCGGCGAGCACGTCCAGGGTGAAGCCGCGCTCGGTGCGCCAGCGCTTGACGTTGCGCGCCAGCGACTGGGTCAGCAGGTCGAGATCCGACACATTCCGTCCAATAGTCTGCGTCCAATATTCTAGATTACAGAGTTCAATAGAATGAACTATGCTGGGGTGCACCTGATCGTTCACTGAACTGTACTGCGAGGCGACCCATGACAGCGATCTTCGCTCTGGCCACCAGCCTCCTGTGGGGCCTGGCCGACTTCGGCGGCGGGCTGCTGACCCGGCGTACGCCCGCGCTGACCGTGGTCGTGGTCTCGCAGTCGATCGCGGCGGCGGTACTGGGCGCGATCGTGGTCGTGACCGGCGGCTTGAGCGCGGCGGGACCGCAGCTGTGGTTCGCGTTCGCCGCGGGACTCGTGGGACCCGTCGCGCTGCTCTCCTTCTACAAGGCGCTCGCCCTGGGCCCGATGGGCGTCGTCTCCCCGCTCGGCTCCCTGGCCGTCGCCGTCCCCATCACCGTGGGACTCTTCCTCGGGGAGCGCCCCGGACTGACGCAGGTGGCGGGCATCGCGGTCGCCGTCGTGGGCGTCGCGCTCGCCGGCGGGCCCCAGTTGACAGGCGCCCCCGTGCAACGGCAGGCGGTCCTCCTCACGCTGATCGCCGCGCTCGGCTTCGGCACGGTGTTCGTGCTGATCGCGGAGGCGTCCTCGTCGGTGACCGGGCTGTTCCTCGCGCTGTTCGTGCAGCGCCTGACCAACGTCGCCACCGGTGGCGCGGCGCTCCTCGTCTCCGTGCGACGCGGCGCCGCCGCCCTCCCCGAGGGCGGCTTCCCCTGGCTCTCCCTGCCCGCACTCGCCTTCGTCGGCCTCGCGGACGTCGCGGCGAACGGCACATACTCCGTCGCCGCCCAGCACGGCCCGGTCACGGTGGCCGCCGTCCTCGCCTCGCTCTATCCGGTGGTCACGGCCCTGGCCGCACGCGGCTTCCTCAGCGAACGGCTACGCGGAATCCAGGCGGCGGGCGCGGGCCTGGCACTGGTCGGCACGGTACTGCTGGCCACCGGCTGATCAGTCCCGACCGGCTTCAGGACGACTCGGCGTCCAGCTCCGCCAGCCGCTCCACGGTCTCCTCGTCCAGCTCCGACAGCGCGAGCAGTTGCTCCGGTGTCACCCCGTCGGGAATCGGGACCGGCGCGGGCGTCCGCAGCGGCGGCTGCCAGCCGTCGACCGCGTCCCAGCGCCGTACGACCCGGGCGGGAGCCCCCGCCACGACCGAGTGGTCCGGCACCGCGCCGCGCACCACCGCACCGGCCGCCACCACGACGTTCCGCCCGATCCGCGCCCCCGGCAGGATCACCGCCCCGGTGCCGATCCAGCAGCCGGATCCGATCTCCACCGGCTCCATCCGGGGCCACTGCTTGCCGATGGGCACGTGCGGATCGTCGTACGAGTGGTTCGTGGACGTCACATACACATACGGCCCGAAGTAGCAGTCGCTGCCGATCGTGACCGTCGTGTCGGCGATGACGTGGCTGCCGCGGCCGAGCACGACACCGTCACCGACGCGCAGGATCGGGTCGGCGCCGAGGTCGAGGCCGGGCATCAGACCGGCGGTGAGCGTGACCTGTTCGCCGACGATGCAGTGGGCACCGAGATGGATCCAGGGCTCACCGAAGACGGTGCCGAGCGGGAAGGCGAGTCTGGTACCCGTTCCCATCGCGCCGAAGCGCAGCCGCCCCGGGTGCTCGGCCGTCACCGAACCCGTGCGCTGCACCCAGGCCCAGCCCGCGTGGACGGCGCGCTGCGCGAGGCGGCGCCGCCATGATGAGAACACGTTCCTGTTGCTGGGCACCCGCTCACCGTACTCAGGGCGACCTGGGCCAAGCAGGGATCACCGCTGTGATCTTCGCCCCACCGGGGCCGGGAGCGATGGCATACGGTGCCGCTGTACCGCCGCCGCCGACGACAACGAGGAGACGCTGATGACGCAGCAGGCGCTGATCATGGGGATCGGCGGCAAGGACCCGCGGGTGGACCCGGAGGCGTTCACGGCACCGATGTCCGTGGTGATCGGGGACGTCACCCTGCACGCGGGCGCGAGCGTCTGGTACGGCGCGGTACTGCGCGCCGACTTCGGCCCGATCGTCGTCGGCGCCGACAGCAACATCCAGGACAACTGCACCCTCCACGTCGACCCGGGCTTCCCGATCACGGTCGGCGAGCGTGTCTCGGTCGGCCACAACGCCGTGCTGCACGGCGCGACGGTCGAGGACGACTGCCTGATCGGCATGGGCGCCACGGTCCTCAACGGCGCGGTGATCGGCGCCGGTTCCCTGGTGGCGGCCCAGGCCCTGGTCCCCCAGGGGATGCAGGTGCCGCCGGGCTCCCTGGTGGCCGGAGTCCCCGCCAAGGTCAAGCGCCCCCTGACGGAGGAGGAACGCCAGGGGCTCACCCTGAACGGCACCTTCTACGTGGACCTGGCAAAGACGCACAAGCAGGCGCACGAAGGCTGAGGGGCGCCCCGCAGGGGCGCGGGGCCGTGTCACTGCGCGGCTCCGCCGCGTGGGCACGCCCAGCCGCACACCACCCGCACGCACCCGACAACGAAAACTACTCGGGAGCCGTCACCGGCTCCCGCTCCCCCGTCTCGATCTCCGCCGCCGCCTTCTTCGCCTTGCGCTTCACGATCAGCATCGAGGCAAGCCCGATGAGCACGGCCACCACGAGCCCGACCCACGAGAACCGCTTCAGCCAGGACTCGGCGACGACTCCCACGTAGTAGATGACCGCGGTGGTACCCCCGGCCCAGATGATCCCGCCCAGCACATTGGCGATCAGGAACTTCCAGTACGGCATCTTCAGCACACCCGCGAGCGGCCCCGCGAAGATCCGCAGCAGCGCGATGAACCGGCCGAAGAAGACGGCCCACATGCCCCACTTCTGGAAGGACCGTTCGGCGGTCGCGACGTGCCCCGCACTGAAGTGCTTGGGGAACTTCGCGCCCAGCCAGGCCAGCAGGGGGCGCCCGCCCTTGCGGCCGATGGCATAGCCGATGGAGTCGCCGACGATCGCGCCGATGCTGGCGCACGCCCCGAGGATGACGGGGTTGATGCCCGAGTGCTGCGAGGACAACAGCGCCGCCGAAACCAGGATGATCTCGCCGGGCAACGGGATGCCCAGGCTCTCCAGGCCGATGACCAGGGCCACCAGCGCATAGATGCTGACCGCGGGCACCGTCTCGAGCCAATGCTGGACGTCCAACGCCGGTTCCTCCCGAATCGCACACTTCCCGGCGTGCGCCCACGACGACGGGCACACGCCGGGAAGCCTACCGCTCAGCCTCGCGCGGCGGCGTCCCACAGCTCGCACCGATGCTCCCGGTGGACGGTCGTGCTCACCACGTTTCCGCCCCGGGAAGCGGTCCGCAGCGAGAGCACCCGACCGGAGCCGCCGGGCATCGCGGGCTGCCCGTCGGCACGCGGCACCCCGCCCCGGATGAAGGACCCCCAGTACTGGATCATCTGCCGCGACAGCGCCCGCTGCTCCGCGTTCAGCGGGGTGGGGAGCCCGAAGTGCTTGAAGAGGTACTGCACCTCGTTCACATGGGTCGCCCCGAAGTCGAAGCTCGTGCGGAGATCGCGCAGCGAGGCGAACGGCGGTGAGGTGCGGTCGGCGAACTCGTACGCGTACACGGGCCCGCGTCCGGCGAGCACCGCGTCGAGCCGCAGCGCCGGACACGCCATGAGGTAGTCACCGAAGGCGGTGGCGTAGGCGAGCGTCGGCGACGGGTAGTCGTCGAGCGGATAGCGCGTGAGTACCCGCTCGCCCAGCTCGGCGCCCCAGGCCTCCTTCACGACCGCCGGGTACCGCTCGGCGGTGAGCGGGGTGCCGGCATGGTCGAACCGGGCGAAGGCGAACAGCCGCCCCTCGTCCTCGTTCGCCCCGTTCAGTACGGGGACCCGGGCCGCGGCCCCCTTCGCGTACGCCTCGAAGGGCTGTACCGGCAGGAAGGCGCCGCCGACGACGGGCCCCCAGTCGAATCCGCCCTGGGCGGCGAGGATCTCCGCGGACGACCTGCCGCGCAGACACACCGCCGACAGATCGGCGCAGCCCACCTTCCGTGCGAAGGCCGCGCCGGCGGCCACGGCCGCCTCGTGGGTGCGCGCCGCGCAGTTCCCGTACGCGCCACTCTCGACGATCCCCGCCCGGTACAGGCCCTTCGAGGTCGGCGAGGCCAGCTGGGTGCAGACCGAGCGGCCGCCCGCCGACTCGCCCGCGACGGTGACGCGGCCCGGATCGCCGCCGAAGCGGCCTATGTTGGCGCGCACCCAGCGCAGTGCGGCCTGTTGGTCGAGCATGCCGAAGTTGCCCGAGACCCCGTCGCGCGCCTCGCCGTCGAGTCCGGCCGTGGCGAGGAATCCCATCGCGCCGAGGCGGTAGTTGACGGTCACGACGACCGTGCCGGTCCGGCGGGCGAAGGTGTCGGGCACGATGTCCTCGCCCGCACCCGCGGTGAGCCCGCCGCCGTGCAGCCAGACCATCACCGGCCGGCTTCCGGCGCCTTCGGGGACGTACACATTGAGGTCGAGGCAGTCCTCGGTGTGGCTGGGCCGCTCGTAGCCGGGGTCCCAACTGGCCGTCTGGACACATCGGTTGCCGAAGTCCCGTGCGGTGCGCACACCGCGCCAGGGTGCGACCGGCTCCGGGTTCCTCCAGCGGAGCGCGCCGACGGGCGGCTGTGCGTACGGGATGTCGAGGAACTGGCGTCCCTCGGCGGTGACTTCGCCCCGGACCAGACCGGCGGCGGTGCGCACGACGGCCGGGTCCTGCGCGGCGTGCGCCGGGGCCGGGGCCGGTGCGACGAGCGCGGCGGCGAAGACCGTCGCCCCTACCAGCAGCGTGCGCAGGCGGCCGGATCGGACGATCCTTCCCCTGTTCACGCGCCCACCTCCACACTGCCGCGCAGCCGCAGGTCCCGCGACGACGACCCCACCCACACAGCGCGGCGCCCGGTGCCGAGGACCCAGTCGTGCCGCCCCGCGTCCCAGGACGACAGCGTGCGCCGGTCGAGGCGCACCGTCACCCGTCGCCGCTCCCCCGCCCGCAGCGCGAGCCGCCGGTACCCGGCCAGCACCCGTACGGCCTGGTCGAGCCGGAGATCGGGCGACGGCCCGAGGTAGACCTGCGCCACCTCGACGCCGTCGCGCCGCCCGGTGTTGCGCACGGTGAAGCCGACCTCGCTCCCCCGGACCCGCAGGTCCTCGTACGCGAACGAGGTGTACGAGAGTCCGTGCCCGAAGGGGAACAACGGGCGCACGCCCTGCGCGTCGTACCAGCGGTAGCCGACGTGGATCCCCTCCGAGTACTCCTCGGTGCCGTTCACGCCGGGGTAGCGGTGCGGGTCGCCGGCGACCGGGTGGTGGGCGTCGTCCACCGCGAAGGACTGGGTGAGCCGGCCACCGGGATCGCAGTCGCCGAACAGGACGGCGGCGGTGGCGGCCGCGCCCTCCTGGCCCGGGTAGTACATCTGGAGCACGGCGGCCGTGCCGTCCAGCCAGGGCATCGAGGTCGAGGAGGAGGTGTTGAGGACGACGGCCGTCCGGGGGTTGGCCGCCGCGACGGCCTTGATCAGCTGCTCCTGGTTGCCGGGCAGCGCGAGGGTGCCGCGGTCCAGGCCCTCGGTGGCGTCCTCGTAGGCGAAGAGGACGACGCTGTGGGCGGCGCGCGCGGCGTCCACAGCCTCGGCGACGTCCTGGGCGCGGGTCGCCCCGGTGACTCGCCGCAGCCGGAACAGTTGTCCCGTGTCGGCGCCCTGGGCGGTGATGGAGACCTGGTGCTTGCCCTTCGCGAGGTCGAGGGCCTTGCGGCGGACGGCGAGTCCGTCGGGCGCCGCGGAGACCAGACCGCCGCTGAAGTACTCGCCGTAGCCGGGCAGCGGCGGGAAGAGTTCGACGCCGTCGACGAGCACCGTGGGCCGGATGCCGGAGTAGTGGATGACGAAGGTCCACTCGTCGGCGTCCGCGACGGTGAGCGTCCCCGTGTACGTCCAGGCCCCTCCGGCGGGGACGTTCTGGCCCTCGGTGTCGATGCCCGAGGTCAGCGCCGCGCTCGGGATGGCCTTGCCGAAGAGGTCCTCGCCGAGCGCGTACGACACCCGGGCGCCGCCTCCCGCGCGGGAGCGGATGGCGTCGAGCGGGCTGTCGGCGTGGTCCGGGACGACGTGCGCGCTGCCGCCGCCGCTGACGAACGGCAGGGAGCCGGTCGGGCCGACGACGGCGATGCTGCGGGCGGCGGCGCCGGTCAGGGGCAGTGCGTGGCGCTTGTTGCGCAGGAGCGTCGCGCCCGCCTTGGCGACCTCCAGAGCGACGGCCGCGCCCGCCTTCGGGTCGCGGGCGGGACGGGGCGGAACGCCGCCGCCGAGCAGCCCGAAGCGGTCCATCACGGCGAGGACGCGGCGTACGGCCCGGTCGACGTAGGACTCGGCCACGGCGCCGCTCTGCATGGCCGTCTTCAGGGCGGCCCCGAAGTACGTACCGTCCGGCATCTCCATGTCGAGGCCCGCGGTGAGGGCGGTGACGGTGCTGTGGGCCGCGAACCAGTCGGTCATCACCCAGCCTCCGAAGCCCCACCGCTCGCGCAGGATGTCGGTGAGGAGCGTCTTGTTCTCGCAGGCGAAGGTGCCGTTGACCTTGTTGTACGCGCCCATGACCGCGCCGGTGCGGGCGGCGACGGCCGCCTCGAAGCCGCGCAGTTCGACCTCGTGCATGGTCTGCTCGTCGACCCGCACGTCGATGGACATGCGGTCCTGCTCCTGGTTGTTCAGCGCGAAGTGCTTGACGGTCGCGATGAGGCCCTCACCCTGGATGCCGCGGATCTCGGCCGCGACCAGGTCGCCGGCGAGCAGCGGGTCCTCACTGAAGGTCTCGAAGTTGCGGCCCGCGTACGGGGTGCGGATGAGGTTGACCATCGGGGAGAGCAGCACGTCCTGGCCGAGGGCGCGGCCCTCGCGCCCGATGACCTGCCCGTAGCGGCGGGCCAGGCCGGGATCGAAGGCGGAGGCGAGAAGCACCGGGGCGGGCAGGGCGGTGGCGTGCCGGGTGACGCGGACTCCGGCGGGGCCGTCGGCGAGGCGGAGCGGCGGGATGCCGAGGCGGGGTACTCCGGGTGTGTACCCGGCCTGGCCGAGCGAGGCGGGGTCGGTGGCGCCGTGCAGCAGGGAGATCTTCTCGTCGAGAGTGAGTTTGGCCATCAAGCCCTCTACGCGAGGGCCGGCGCCGGATCTGGACTCCGCCCGGGCGAGCGGAACGGAGCCGGTGGTGGCCGCCGCGGCGACCGCGATGGCGCCGCCCAGCAGACGCAGGGTCGAACGCCGGGAAAACCCATCGGAAGCAGCGTGGGACATGAGCCGTCACTCCTTCGGTGCGCGGGCACGTCGTCGTGAACCGCAGGTACGCGCGCCGACGACAACGCCCGCGTTCGGCCCTTGAACACACCAGATCCCAGCCCGAACATGACACGCCGTCACACAACACGGGTACGGCGCGAAAACTATGACCGCCGGTGACTCGTGTCAATGAAATGAACAGGAACGGCCGGCACCCCGACAACAACCGAAGGAATCACGGCAAGGACCGTTTACGCCGCCGCCGGCCCGCCCGCCACCACCAGTTCCGCGTTGCGGTCCCCGGCACCGCCCGCCCAGCCCTCCTGGACGCCGTCCTTCATGCTCTCGGCGAGGCCGGGAGCGTTGTAGGCCACTTCCCGGTACAGGGAGGCGAGTCCCACCGCCGACAGGTCGTCGAAGTCCGGGGCGGTGCGGTGCGGCGCGGCGGACTCGACGAGGGTGGTGAACAGGGACACCGTCCCGTCTCCGTTGTCGGTCAGTTCGATCAGCCGGGCGTGGTGCGGATAGTCCACGTGGGAGGCGGTGTTGACCTCCCAGAAGGAGCGGGCGGGCGTCGCGTGCGGGTGCGGCGTGATCCGGTTGACGTGACTGTGCCCGTTGATCCAGGCCACCACGTTCGGGAACCGGCTGAGCAGGGCGATGACCTCCGCTCCGTCGTGACGCGGCTCGTCCGTGCGGGCGGCGTCGGGACGACGGGTCATGCTGGGGCTGTGGTGGTGACTGAAGACCAGGATGTGGGCGTCGTCGGCCCCGGTGTTGCGGACGAGCCGCCCGTTGGCGTCGTAGGACCGGGAGCTGTGCGCGGCCAGGGTCCTTTCCAGCCAGCGGAGTTGGTCGCTGCCGAGTGAACCCTCGTAGTGGCCGCTGCGGTACGTCGTGTCGATGCTGATGCCGAGGACGTTCTCGGCCACCTTGAAGGAGTAGTACATCCGCTCGCCGTCCAGGTTGTCCTGGGTGTAGCCGTGGCCGACCGGACCGGCACCCACGCGCGCGGGGTCGAGATGGGCGGCCAGATAGTCGTGCGGGGTGCACAGTCGGCGCCGCTCGTCGGCGGTCACGGTCCGCGCCGAGGCCACGTTCCTGGTCAGGATCGCCTTGAGCACCTCGCTCTTCGGATCGTCGCCCGACCCGAGCGCCTTGGCGTAGGCGGCCGCGTCCGCGGCGGGTACCGACAGCAGTTTGCGGGAGCCGACGGCGAAGTCGTTCAGCGCGGGCGACAGGCAACCGCCGGGCAGATCGTCGTGGTTGCCGACCGTGGAGTACCAGGGGATGCGCAGCCCCGGGCTGGTGATCGGGCGGGTGGCCGCCGCGAGGAAGCCGGGGATCAGGGGCAGCCCGCGCCGCTTGTCCAGATCGCGCAGGTGGGGGTCCCCGGGGTGCCAGTACAGGGGGAGACCGGAGTTCTGGGCGCCTTCGTATGCCCGCGGGTCGCCGGTGTTCGGCGTGATCCGGCCGCCGCTCATCACGGTCAGGAACCACTCCAGCTCGATCGCGGAGTTGTTGTCGACGTTGTCGCCCGTGGTCATCACGAAGGCGGGGCGCAGCCTGGTGTTCGGCCCTCCGCCGAGCGCGTTCACCTGCTCGACGAGCGCGACCGCCCCGGCCACCGTCAGCGCCTCCTGCGCCCGCCACGACGAGGCCCCGCGCGAGCGCAGGAACTCGGTGCGCAGCGGGTTCTGTACGTCGGCGAGATGGAGGTCGGTGAACTGCACGAAACACGCGAGCGGGGTGCGCCGGTCCTTGCGCCCGGCGCCTGGCGTGGCGAGCTCCTTACGGACGACCAGGGGCCAGCCGGGGCCAGAGACCAGCCGTCGGTAGGTGCCGGTGTGGGGGCTGCCGCCGAGGCGGGCCGTCGTCTCCAGGGTGGTCACGGCGTGCGGCGCCGCCCGCGGGGTGCTGCGGGGCGGCCGCTGGACGACGCTCCGTGCGGCGGGCTCGACGGCGGGGTGCCGACGCTGGCGCGGCAGGAGCGCCCCCGCGCTGGTTCCGGCGACACCGGCCGCTGCCGTGGCGCCTGAGGCGAGCAGAAATCGACGACGGTTGACGGCGGCGGATACGGGTTCGGTTCCGGCCATGGGGCGCCCCTCCGGTGCCTCCGAGCGATTCACTTGCTGGAACCACTCAGCCAGGCCGCGGGGACACGGGCGTGGCCTCGCCGTGAACGCCTCCGGAACAGGCGGAACGCCACTTGGCCCCGGTGTTTCCGAGGGCGTCGCCCGGCCCGCGGGAGGTCCGGCGGCGAGGCGGACCACGGCGTTCCGGGGCCGTTCCGCCATCGCCCCAAAGTCCCTTGACGCGCGCCATGTTACCGATAACATCACTGAGTCTGGGAACGCTCCCACGCCCCAGGTCGAGAACGGGAACGGGAACGAGCGAGCGCACCCCACCGCGCCCGCACCGCACTGCACCGCACCCGCACCCGCACCCGCACCCGCACGAAGTCGACGCCCTCCCCCAACCCGGACCGGAGAAGTCCCGATGCCGCATCTCCTGCGCGTCCCCGCGCCCCCCGCACCGCCCCTGACCGGCCATCTCCCCTTCGCCGACGCCCCGGGGGCACCCGACCCCATCGAGGTGACCAGCCGCTACCTCACGCGCGGCGGCCGCCCCTGGTTCCCGGTGTCCGGCGAGTTCCACTACGCGCGCTACCCGGCACGGGACTGGGAGGAGGAGCTGCTGAAGATGAAGGCGGGCGGGGTCACCGTCGTCGCCAGTTACGTCATCTGGATCCACCACGAGGAGATCGAGGGCCGCGTCCGCTTCGACGGCGACCGCGACCTGCGGCTCTTCGCCGAGTTGTGCGCCCGGCACGGCCTGGACTTCATCCCGCGCATCGGCCCCTGGTGCCACGCGGAGGTCCGCAACGGCGGCTTCCCTGACTGGCTGCTCGCCCGCACCCGCGCGCCCCGCACGGACGACCCCGCCTATCTGGAACCCGTACGCGGCTGGTTCACGGCGATCGCGGAACAGCTGCGGGGACTCGACCGGGCACACGGCGGTCCGATCGTCGCGATCCAGATCGAGAACGAGCTCTACGACCAGCCCGGCCACCTCCTCACCCTGAAGCGGATGGCCCAGGAGGCGGGTCTCAGCGCGCCGCTGTGGACGTCCACGGCCTGGGGCGGGGTCCAACTGCCGCCCGACGAACTGCTTCCGCTGTACGGCGGCTACACCGAGACGTTCTGGACGGAGGCGGACGGCGGCTGGCCGGACACCTGCCGCAAGCACTTCTTCTTCACCCATCAGCGCGACGACGAGGGCATCGGCGCCGACCTGCGCCCGACGACCGTACGCGGCGGCGACCCCGCGCCCACGGACCGCTTTCCCTGGGCCACCTGCGAGCTCGGCGGCGGCATGGCCGTCGCCTACCATCGCAGGCCGCGCGTCGAGCCCGACGACATCGGCGCGCTCGGCCTCACCAAGATCGGCTGCGGTTCGGTCTGGCAGGGCTACTACATGTTCCACGGCGGCACGAACCCGGCCGGTGAACTCACCGCCCTCCAGGAGTCCCACGCCACCGGCTACCCCAACGACCTGCCCGTCCTCACCTACGACTTCCAGGCGCCGCTGGGCGAGTACGGCCAGGTCCGGCCCTCGTACCACGCACTGCGCCTCCAGCACCTGCTGCTGGCCGACTTCGGCGACCTGATCGCCCCCATGGAGTCCGTCCTGCCCGAGCGGCAGCCCGCCTCCCAGTCCGACCGGGACACTCTGCGCTGGGCCGTGCGCGGCGACGGCACCTCCGGCTTCCTGTTCGTCAACAACCACCAGCCGCACGAACCGCTGCCGGCCCACCCCGGCACGACCTTCACGGTCGACTTCCCCGACGCTCCCGCCCTGACGTTGCCCAGCGCCCCGATCACCGTCCCGACCGGCGCGTACTTCTGCTGGCCGCTGCGTCTGAACGTCGCCGGTCTACGGCTCGACTGGGCCACCGCCCAGCCGGTGTGCCGGGTCCAGGACGACGGGCGTACGGTCCTGGTGCTGGCCGCCACCGACGGCGTTCCGGTCGAACTCGCCCTGGACGCGGGCACGGTCGCGTCCGTCGACACACCCTCCGGAGCGGTCGGCAAGGCCGACGGCCGTGTTCTGATCACCGGTCTGCGTCCCGGCACCGACGCCCTCGTCCAGGTGAGGACCGCGGACGGGAACGACATGGGCCTGCTCGTCCTCGACGCCACCACCGCGCGCACCGCCTACCGGGGTACGGCGTGGGGCGCCGAGCGGCTGGTCCTCTCCCCGGACAGTGTCGTTTTCGACCAGGACGAACTCCGCGTGCACAGCTCCGCGTCGCGACCCTCCTTCGCCGTACTGCCGACGCCCGCACGGCCGTTGACGGTGGCCGGGGCACCCCTGTCGGCGACGGCCGACGGCGTGTTCACCCGCTGGACGACCGAGGAATGGGCCGACGGGGACATCGCGCCCGCCGCCACCCTCGTGCGCCCCGCGGGCCCGCCGCCCACGACCGCGACCGGTCCCCTGGGCCGGGCGAGCGCCCCGGCGGACGAACACTTCGCCGCCTCCGCGGCCGAGTACCACGTCAAGCTGCCGGACGACCTCCCGCACCGGCCGTCCGGCACCGTCCTGCGCGTCCACTGGACCGGCGACGTGGCCCGCGCGTACGTCGGAGACACCCTCGTCGCCGACCAGTTCTTCTCCGGACGCGTCTGGGACATCGGCCTGGACCGGCTCCCCGCGGCGGCCCCGCGCAACCGTGGGCTGCGGCTGCTGTTACTGCCCCTGGCCGCCGACGCTCCGGTGTATCTGCCCGAGCGGGCGGGTGACGTCACGGGACGGGCGGCGGTGTGGCGCGTCGAGTGGGGGACCAGCCGCGCCTGGGCGGTCCGGACGGGCTGACGAAGGGGAGGCGGGCCGGGCAGGCCTATCCTGTGGGCCTGCCGGGCGGATCGGGACAGACCGCCGCCGAGACGTCGGAGGATGCGCCCCCATGACCCGAGGTGCCACGGACGGCGCCGTCCCCCAGGGAACCGAGGGCCCCAAGGGACGCAGTCGGCGCAGCTTCGCGGGGGCGCGCCCGGTGATGGACGACGTGGCCCGGCTGGCCGGTGTCTCGAAACAGACGGTCTCCCGGGTGCTCAACGACAGTCCCGCGGTGCGGCCCGATACCCGGGAGGCGGTCGTGACCGCCATGCGCACACTCGGCTACCGGCCGAGCCGCAGCGCGCGATCCCTGGCCAGTGGCAGGACGCGGATGCTCGGGGTGATCTCGTTCGACGCGGCACGCTACGGGCCCGCCTCCATCCTGACCGCGATCAACTCCGCTGCCCAGGAGGCCGGTTATCTGGTCAGCTCCATCGCCCTCGACACGGCCGACCGGGACACCCTGGTACGCGCCGTGCACACGCTGTCGGCCGAGGGGGCGGACGGGCTGCTCGCCATCGCACCGCAGCGCTGGGTGGGCAGGGCCCTGGCGGAGGCGGCGCTCGACGTCCCCCTGATGGTCCTGGAGAACGACCTCGGGGACGACGCCTCGTACGTCACCGCGGACTCCCGCGACGGGGCGCGCCAGGCCACCGAGCACCTGCTGAAGCTCGGCCACAGCACGGTTCACCACATCGCGGGCCCCACGGGCTGGCTGTCCGCCGAGCGCCGCCTGGAGGCGTGGCGGGACACCCTTCGGGCGGCGGGGGCAGAGGTCCCCGAGCCGCTCATCGGCGACTGGAGCGCGGACTCCGGGTACGCGCTGGGCCGCCGGCTGGCCGGGCTTGCCGAGGTCACGGCGGTGTTCGCCTCCAACGACCAGATGGCGCTCGGCGTGCTGCGCGCCCTGCACGAGGCCGGGCGGCACGTTCCGCACGACGTCAGCGTCGTCGGCTACGACGACATCCCCGAGGCCGCCCACATGCTGCCCCCGCTGACGACCGTGCGTACCGACTTCGCCGCGACAGGCCGACGTTCGCTCCAACTGCTGCTGTCTCGCATCGACGGTTCGGCAAAGCCCCGGATCGACCACATCGAGCCGGTCCGGCTCGTCGTACGCCGCAGCACGGGCCCCGTGCCACGGAAGCCGTGACGCGCGAGAGCGACGACGCGGAAGCCGTGACGCGCCGGAGCGACGACGCGGTGGGAAGCGCGACCCGGCCGTGAACGCCGGGCGGGCCCGCCCGGCACCAGGAGGTGTCGGCCGAGGGGACCCGCCGCCGTTCCGATCGCTCGGCTCAGCCGTTTGGCCGCAGGGTCCAGACAACCGTCATCTCGCCCGTGACCGCGCCGTCCGCGCGCTGGATGGCGATGGTCACGGGGAACTCGGGGCGCTGACCCGCGTCGAGCTCGGCGACGACCTCCGCGGCCGGGCGGCCGAGGGTCGCGGTGGCCGTCACGGGGCCCATCGCGAGCTTCTTGTACGCGATCTCGGCGCTGACCGCGAGCGGCACGGCGCGCGACAGCTGCTCCCCGAACGCGGCGAGGACGATCGCCCCGCTCGCCGACTCACCGAGGGTGAACATCGCTCCGGCGTGCGGCCCGCCGACGTGGTTGTGAAAGTCGCTCTGGTCCGGCAGGGCCACCACGGCCTTGTCCGGCGTGGTCTCCACGAACTCGAGGTTCAGCGTCCGGGCCATCGGCACCGTGGCGGCGAGCATCTCGCCGATCGTCATCTGGTCTGCGCTCATACCCACATGTTACCCGTGAGTAGATAATCTTGACAGGCACCCACCGGTCGATCTCTGCGGCCAGGTGTGAAGAAATCGAAAAGGTGCGCCCCGATTCCTGACCGGTACATGGCTGACGAGCTCCGGTGACCGAAACGTGTCACAGGCGCCACTAGGGTGGTGGCCCATGTGGCCAGGACAGCAGCCGCCCGGGGGCGAGCAGAACCCGCAGGACCAGAACCCGTACCAGCAGCCGGGTTACCAGCAGCCGAATCCGTATCAGGAGCCCGGATACCAGCAGACCGGGTACCCGCAGCCGGGGCAGCAGCCGGCCCCCCACGGACCCCAGCCGGGGCAGCCCCAGTGGGGAACGCCGGCCCCCGCGGGCGTGCCCCAGCCACCGAGCGGTGGCGGAAACAGGACCAAGGTCATCGCCATCACGGCGGCCACCGCCGTGGTCGTGGCCGCCGGTGTGACGGGCTTCCTCGTCCTGGGCGGCGACAAGAAGGACGACAACGCGGGCAAGGACGCGTCCAAATCGCCCAGCGCGTCCGCCACCACGTCCCCCAGCGCGAGCGGAAGCGGTGACAACCCGCGCGGCGCCGACGAGGAGAAGCCGACCATCGCGGGCTGGAAGGTCGTCATCAACCCCAAATGGGGCACCGCCTTCGACGTCCCCCCGGACTGGAACGTCCGCACGCCCGGCACGTTCATCGGCTTCGAGGACAAGCAGAAGGGTGACGGCTCCGCGTACATCGGCATGTCCGCGCCCGCTTTCCTCAAGGAGAAGTGGTGCACGTCCGACGACGACAAGGACGGCCGCACGGACGACACGGCGCTGGCCGCGGCCGGCACCAAGGGGGAGAGCGGCGCCAAGAACACCGACACCATCGCCCGCGGCGACTCGGCCGCCTGGGCCTTCGGCGGCTACACGGACCAGGCGAAGGCCTCGGAGAAGCTGCTGAAGATCGGCAAGCCCCAGCCCTACACGACGGCTTCGGGCATCAAGGGCAGCGTCGCGACGTCGTACACGGTCGGTGTCCCCAAGAAGGGCAAGTGCGACTCCGACGGCACGGCGACCTCGTTCGGCTTCAAGAACTCGGCGGGCGACTTCGTTTCCTGGTCGTTCTACGGCGCGAAGGATGTCAGTGACGAGGTCCCGGACGCGACCGTGCGGAAGATCCTCAGCACGGTACGGCTGCACGGTACCCCGACGGGTTCCTGAGCCCCCGCCCTACGGGCCGGGCTGCCGGACGGTGCCCGGTCCTCGCGCAAACGGTTTGGCAAGCGGGGACCGCGGCGGCGATAGTCGGCCGGTGACCTCCGCCGACGCCTCCCGCCGCTCCCGCCGCCCCTCCTGGGCGGGCCGCAACTACTCCCTGCTGACCGCCGCCGCGGTCGTCACCAACCTGGGCAGCCAGGGCGCGCTGATCGCCTCGGCGTTCGCGGTGCTCGGGGCGGGCGGCAACGGGGGTGACGTGGGGCTGGTGGCGGCGGCTCGGACGCTGCCACTGGTGCTCTTCCTGCTGATCGGCGGAGCGGTCGCCGACCGGCTGCCGCGCCATCGGGTGATGGTCGCGGCCAACGCCCTGAACTGCGTCTCGCAGGCGTTGTTCGCGATCCTCGTCCTCGCCGGTGAGGCGCGGCTGTGGCAGATGATGCTGCTGTCCGCGCTCGGCGGCACCGGGCAGGCGTTCTTCAGCCCGGCGGCCGAGGGCATGCTGATGTCCTCGGTGAGCGGGGAGCATGCCAGCCGCGCCTTCGCCATGTTCCGGATGGCGATGCAGGGCGCCGGCCTGGGCGGCGCGGCCCTGGGCGGGGCGATGGTGGCCGTGGTCGGGCCCGGCTGGGTGCTCGCCGTGGACGCGGTGGCGTTCGCGGTCGCCGGGGCGCTGCGGTCGTTCCTCGACGTGAGTCACATCCCGCCGCGCGAACCCGGCGGCGGGCTGCTCTCCGATCTCCGCGAGGGCTGGCGGGAGTTCGTCGGACGGCCGTGGCTGTGGACGATCGTCGCCCAGTTCTCCGTGGTGGTCGCGGTCGTCGGCGCCGCCGACGCGGTCTACGGTCCGCTGGTCGCCCGGGACAGCCTCGGCGGCCCGGGGCCGTGGGGACTCGCGCTCGGCGCGTTCGGTGCCGGAACCGTCGGCGGCGCACTGCTGATGACCCGCTGGAAGCCGCGCCGGCTCCTGCTCGCGGGCACTCTCTGCGTCTTCCCCCTGGCCGCCCCGGCCGCCGCGCTCGCGGTGCCGGTCCCGGTGGGTCCGCTGTGTGCCGTGATGTTCGTCAGCGGTGCGGCGATCGAGGTCTTCGGGGTGTCGTGGATGACCTCGCTGCACCAGGAGATCCCCGAGGACAAGCTCTCCCGCGTCTCGGCGTACGACTGGTTCGGCTCGATCGCGATGGTCCCGCTGGCCACCGCCCTGGCGGGCCCGGCGGAAGCGGCCCTCGGGCGTACGACCGCCCTGTGGGGCTGTTCGGCGCTGGTCGTCGTGGTCACGGCGGCGGTGTTGTGCGTGCCGGACGTACGGAATCTGACCCGGCGGACCAAGGCGGTGGCCCAGGGGTCACCGGTGGCGGGGGTCGAGCTCCGGTCAGCCGATGCTGAAGGCACCGCCGGGCGGCTCGGGTGAGGCAACCGCGTCCTCGTCGCTCACGGGTGCGGCGGAGCCGATGAACTCCCGCAGCGCCGCGCCGCTTTCGACGCGCGCCGGGAAGGCGTCGGCGGCCGTGCGGCGGGCGAGGACGGCCGTGTCGAGCGGGCGGTGGGAGGCCACGAGCACCGCGTTGCCGAAGCGCCGCCCGCGCAGCACACCGGGTTCGGCGATCAGGGACAGCTCCTCGAACACGGTCGCGAACGTGGCGAGTTGGGAGCGCAGAAAGACGAAGGGCGCGGCGTCGGCGAGGTTGGCCAGATAGACGCCGTCCTCGCGCAGCACGCGCGCGGCGGCGCGCGCGTACGCCGTGGACGTCAGGTGCGCCGGGACGCGCGCGCCGCCGAAGACGTCCGCGATCACGATGTCGGCGGAGGCGGGCGCGGCGGATTCGAGCCAGCCTCTCGCGTCCGCGCCGTGCAGCGTGATGCCCGCGTCCTCGGGCAGGGGCAGGTGCTCGCGGACCAGCTCCAGCAGGCCCAGGTCGGCCTCCACCACGTCCTGCCGTGAGCCGGGGCGGGTCGCGGCCACATAGCGGGGCAGCGTCAGGGCTCCGCCGCCGAGGTGGAGCACGTCCAGGGGCCGTCCCGACTCCACGACCGTGTCCAGGACGTGCCCGAGCCGTCGGGCGTACTCGAACTCCAGATGGGTCGGCTCGTCCAGATCGACGTACGACTGCGGCGCGCCATCGACCGTGAGCAGCCAGGCCCGCCTCCGGTCCACGTCCGGCATCAGCTTGGCGGTTCCATGATCCACGGTCCGTGTCACGGGTATCGGCTCGTCCACGGATCCATTGTGCCGCCCCTTTCAGGAGCAGTGTCAGCGCTGCCTGACGGCCGCGCGGGCCGCGGCCTCTGCTACGGCGATCGGTACGAGTCGGTGCCCGCTCCCCTCGTAGCGGGAGCGGGCACCCTCGTAGCGGGACGGGCACCCTCGTCCTGCCCCTCGGCCGTCAGCCCACCGAGGTCACCGTCCCCGCGCCGACCGTCCGGCCGCCCTCGCGGATCGCGAAGCCGAGCCCCGGCTCCAGCGGCACCTCGCGCCCGAGCTCGACCGTCATCGTGACGGTGTCGCCGGGCCGGGCGACCGCCCGCTCGCCGAGGTCGACGTCACCGACCACGTCCGCGGTGCGGATGTAGAACTGCGGCCGGTACCCGGTGGAGACGGGCGTCGTACGACCGCCCTCGCCCGTCGACAGGACGTACACCTGGGCCGAGAAGCGGCGACTGGGGACGACGCTGCCGGGCGCGGCGACGATGTGCCCGCGGCGTACGGCGTCGCGGGGCACCCCGCGCAGCAGCAGCGCCACGTTGTCCCCGGCCTGCGCCTCGTCCATGGGCTTGCCGAAGGTCTCCAGGCCGGTCACCACCGTGTCGACGGCCGCGCCGAGCACTTCGACGCGGTCGCCGACCCGGATCGTGCCGCGCTCGACCGCGCCGGTGACGACCGTCCCGCGCCCGGTGATCGTGAGCACGTTCTCGACCGGCAACAGGAACGGCGCGTCGAGGTACCGCTCGGGCATGGGCACATACGTGTCCACCGCGTCGAGCAGCGCGTCGATCGCCGCCGTCCAACGGGGGTCGCCCGCAAGCGCCTTGAGACCGGACACCCGTACGACGGGTACGGACTCGCCCCCGTAGCCGTGCGCGGAGAGCAGCTCGCGGACCTCCAGCTCCACGAGGTCGGTCAGCTCCTCGTCGCCCGCGTCGGCCTTGTTCAGGGCGACGACGATGTGGTCGACGCCCACCTGCCGGGCGAGCAGCACGTGCTCGGCGGTCTGCGGCATGATCCCGTCGAGCGCGGAGACGACGAGGATCGCCCCGTCGAGCTGCGCCGCGCCGGTGACCATGTTCTTGACGTAGTCGGCGTGACCCGGCATGTCCACGTGCGCGTAGTGGCGGGTGTCGGTCTCGTACTCGACGTGCGCGATGTTGATGGTGATGCCGCGCGCGGCCTCCTCCGGCGCCCGGTCGATCTGGTCGAACGATACGTATCGGGTACTGCTGCCGGAGCCGCGCTCGGCGAGGACCTTGGTGATGGCGGCGGTCAGGGTGGTCTTGCCGTGGTCGACGTGACCCATCGTGCCGATGTTCAGATGCGGTTTGGTGCGGACGTATGCCGTCTTGGGCATGGCGATACCTCGAAGCCTCTTCAGTGTCAGCGGAGCTGAGTGATGGTCCCGGCGCTCAGCGGCCGGGACGGGGACCCCAAGGACTTGCCGACCCTCCCCCTGCGGGGTCCGCCGGACGATCCGGGAAGGGTCAGCTTCGGGCGCCGTCGACGGCGGCCACGATGATCGGGACGGCAGCCTTCGGCGCATCCGCGACTGCGGATGCTGCGAGGAGGAAGGCGTGCCGGATCATGAGGCGATCATCGCCGACGTATCCGGCCACGTCGAATGGTTTTTCCCGCCACGAGGGCGGGTGTGGCGGGTGTTTCTGCCGGTGTGTCAGGGGCCGATGTTCTTGAGCGCCTCGCGTACGGAGAGGGGCGCGAGCCGCCCCTGTTCCCGGGCGACGAAGGCCCGTACCGCCTCCGGGTCCGTCTTCGCGTACTCGCGCAGACACCAGCCGATCGCCTTGCGGATGAAGAAGTCGGGATGTCCGGACTGCCGTACGCAGTAGGCGAAGAGCCGCTCGGTGTCGGTCGTCTCCTTGTAAGGGAGCTGGTGGAGCAGGGCCGTACGGGCGACCCACAGGTCCTCGTCCTCGATCCACGCGTCCATGTCGCTCTTCAGCTTCGGATCGGCGGCCACGAGGCCTCCCACCACGTGGGCGGCGAGGGCGTCGACGGTGTCCCACCAGGAGACCGTGCCGACGAGATGGCGCGTCACCGGGAGGAAACCGGAAGAGAGTTGCCTCACATGGCGGCGCAGGTAGTCGACGGCGAAATAGTGATACTCGCGCTCCGGCAACGCCCAGCAGCGCAGCGCCACGGCGGTGCAATCGGCCTCTACAGGGGCGGCTGTTCCGAGGAGGACCGTGCGGGACAGCACGCGGCGATCGGGCGTGGTCAGACCGAGGAAGGGGGCGACGTCCTTCATGTACGCGCGCATGGACGCGGCCCGTTCCGGATCGGCCGCCGCGCCGTAGGTGACGGTGAGTCGTTCCAGCACGGTGTCGGCGAGGGAACTGTTCGGCACCTCGAACCGCGCACCCGACGTTCCGGAAGCTGTGACGCCCATGAGACGAACCATACGGCGATCACACACACGGGTCGGTTAGTGTCGCCGAATGCTCGATGCCACCACCCGCTCTGGGGGCACCGCCACAGCCGTTCCCCCGGCTCCCGTCGCTGAGCTCTCCCTCGCCGCGGAGTTCGCTGTCTCCACGCCCACGGGCCTCGCCGCCCGTTGCACAAGAGTCCTGCTCTCGCCCTGGTCCCGGCTCTCCCTGCTGCTGGTGCTGCTCGCGGCGGCCGCGTCGAGCGTGCTGCTCTTCGAACCGCAGCGGCTGCTCTCCGACGGCTGGCCGCCACAGCTCAGCGGCGCCGCGGCGGCCGTGGTGTTCGCGGTGGCGTACGGACTGTGCACGGTGGCGTTCGTGCCCCGGCCGCTGCTCAACCTCGCGGCGGGCGCGCTCTTCGGCTCGCAGCTGGGCCTCGGCACCGCGCTCGCCGGCACGGTGCTCGGCGCCGGCGTGGCGTTCGGGCTCGGCCGGATCCTCGGGCAGGACGCGCTGCGCCCGCTGTTGCGCGCCCGCTGGCTGAAGGCGGCCGACGGACAGCTCAGCCGGCACGGCTTTCGCACGATGATGATGGCGCGGCTGTTCCCCGGCGTGCCCTTCTGGGCGGCGAACTACTGCGCGGCCGTCTCCCGCATGGGCTGGCTGCCGTTCCTCCTCGCCACCGCCCTGGGATCGATCCCGAACACCGCCGCTTACGCCGTCGCGGGGGCCCGGGCCTCGGCGCCGACCTCCCCCGCCTTCCTGATCGCCATGGGCTTCATCGCGCTGCCGGCCCTGGTCGGCGCGGTGGTGGCCTGGCGCAAGCGCCACCACCTGCGCGGACACTGATCAGCCTCCGGCACGGCGGCTCTCGGGAACCCCGGACGATCCGGGCCGTCCGCGATTACACGGCCTCGATGACCATCGCGTTGGCGAGTCCGCCCGCCTCGCACATCGTCTGCAGCCCGTAGCGGGCTCCGCGCTCGCGCATCGCGTGCACGAGGGTGGTCGTCAGCCGGGTGCCGCTCGCGCCGAGCGGGTGCCCGAGCGCGATCGCCCCGCCGTGCACGTTGACCCGGGACAGATCCGCACCCGTCTCCTGCTGCCAGCTCAGGACGACGCTCGCGAAGGCCTCGTTCACCTCGAAGAGGTCGATGTCGCCGAGGGTGAGCCCCGCCCTGCGGAGCACCTTCTCGGTGGCCGGGACGACGCCCGTGAGCATCAGCAGCGGGTCGGAGCCGGTGACGGCGAAGCTGTGCAGGCGGGCGAGCGGGCGCAGGCCGAGCCTGGCCGCGGTCTCGCTCGACGTGATCAGCACGGCCGACGCGCCGTCGTTGATCGGGCTCGCGTTGCCCGCCGTGACGGACCAGTCGATCTGCGGGAAGCGCTCGGCGTAGGCCGGGGCGTAGTAGGCGGGCTTGAGTCCGGCGAGTATCTCCGTGGTGGTGGCGGGCCGGACGCTCTCGTCGCGGGTCACGGACTCCAGGGGCGCGACCTCGGCGTCGAAGAGGCCGTTGTCCCAGGCCGTGGCCGCCTTCTGGTGCGAGCCCACCGCGAAGGCGTCCAGCTGCGCGCGCGACAGGCCCCACTTGGCGGCGATGAGTTCGGCGCTGATGCCCTGCGGCACCAGGCCCTCCGGGAAGCGCGCCGCGATCCCGGGTCCGAAGGGATCCTCGGTGCCTCGGACGTTCGAGCCCATGGGCACACGGCTCATCGACTCCACGCCGCAGGCGACGACCATGTCGTACGCCCCCGACAGGACACCCTGGGCCGCGAAGTGCACGGCCTGCTGGGACGAGCCGCACTGGCGGTCCACGGTGGTGGCGGGCACCGTCTCGGGAAAGCCCGCCGAGAGCGCCGCGTACCGGGTGATGTTCGCGGCCTGCTCGCCCACCTGGCTGACGGTCCCGCCGATGACGTCGTCGATCAGCGCCGGATCGACTCCGGAGCGCTCGACGAGGGTGCGCAGTGTGTGGGCGAGGAGCTCCACGGGGTGGACGTGGGCGAGGGAGCCGTTCGGCTTGCCCTTGCCTATGGGGGTGCGTACGGCTTCGACGATGACGGCATCACGCATGTTCGATCTCCAGACTCACCAAGTTTGTTTTCCAAACCCACTAGGTGACTCAAGAGTAACCCAGTGAGTTGGACAAACCAACCCACCCCCTAGACTGGTGGCATGAAGGACGCCCGCCCCTGTTCGATCGCCGACACACTCGCTCTCGTCGGCGAGAAGTACTCCCTGTTGGTACTGCGCGAGGTGTCGCTCGGCGCCACCCGCTTCGACCAGCTCGTCCGCAACATCGGCGCACCGCGCGATGTGCTCACCGCCCGCCTGAAACGGCTCGTCGACGCGGGCGTACTGGAGAAGGTCGAGTACAGCGACCGCCCGAAGCGCTACGAGTACCGGCCCACCCGGGCCGGCCTGGAACTGGAGCCGGTGCTGCACACGCTGATGGCGTGGGGCGACCGCCATCTCCAGAAGGGCGGTTTCCGTCCCATGGTGCTGGAGCACACCTGCGGCCATGAGCTGGTCCCGCAGGTCGTGTGCCGGGAGTGCGGCGAGGTGGTCGAGCACGGCCACCTGACGGCCCACCCGCAGACCCCGGGGTGGACGGCGACGGGGCCTGCGGTGGCGTAGGGACGGGCCTGTGGTGGCGCGGGCCCGGAGAAGAACCCCCGCAGGGGCTAATTGGTCCCCTGGTAGACGTCGAGGCGTCCGCACATCCCGAACTTGCCGTGCGCGGAGGGCCGTTCGGCCCGTACGAGGGCGTCGGCGAGGTGGGAGACATCGCCTCTCCCCAGCCGGTCGAGCTGCTCTCCGGTGGCCACGGCGGCGGCCTCGGCACCGCGCCGCCACCGCTCGCGCCACTCGGCGAGCCGGGGCCGCACCAGCGCGGCCGCGGCCCGGTGGAACGCGGCGAGCGGCTCGGGCCCGTACGCCGCGCGCAGCGCCCGGTAGCCCTCCAGGGCGAGGTCCCGCCGGGCCCGGGCGACCCGCTCCTGCTCCTCCTCGGGCGCGTCGGCCGGGATGACCGTCGCGGCCGCGTACGTCTCGGGGTCGGTCAGGTACTCCGGAGGCAGGGTGAGCACGGCGTCACCCGCTTCGGGCAGGCCGTTGTTCTGCATGAGGACGGTGATGCGCAGGTCGTCCTCGTTGACCAGTCGGTGGATGGTGCCGGGTGTGAACCACGCGACCGTGCCGGGTTCGAGCGGCGTGACCTCGTACCCGGACGTCGTCAGCGTCTGCACCGCTCCGCGCCCGCCGGTGACGACGTACGCCTCCGAACAGGTCAGGTGCAGATGGGGGGTTCCGCCAAAGACCCCGTCGGCGGCGGGCCAGTCGTACACGCAGAGGTGCGAGACGGCGACGGCGCCCGGCAACCCGGTGAACACCGGGGTCTCGTGCGCGCCGCTCACCACGGGTGCTCCTCCAGGTATTTGGCGACCTCCTCGCGCTCCCAGGCCCCGTCGGCCACGACGACGCGGTAGCGGCGGGTGAGGGTGTCGCCAGGGGCGAGTTCGAGCTCGTCGAAGAAGGCGAACGAGGGGGCGACGGCGGCGAACGGATCGTTGCGCACGAACCAGTGGGCCGGGTGGGCGCCCGCCTCCCCGGTGTGGTCGTTCTCGGGGGCGTGCGCGAAGACGAGGGTCGCGTGGCCGTCGGCGCCGTCGTGCTCGCCGGAGTACGCGAGCCAGGGCGCCTGCCGCCCCATCAGGCCGGGCCCTTCGGAGTCCGGCCCGATGATCCGGCCGTCCCGGAAGGCACGCGGTCCGCGCCAGAACAGGCCCGTGTAGCCGGCCATCTCCCGACCCGCGGTGGTCGGGCTGCCGAAGCGCAGCGCCTCGTCCCGCCTGTTGGTGACCACGGTCGTCCAGGTCAGCGCCCAGGAACCCGACGCGGGATCGACGTCGTGCACCTCGACGCGGCGCTCCTCCTCGGCCCACAGCTCACCGTCGTACGGATGCCAGGTGAGGCGCTCGGCGATGACCGCGCGACCCCCGTCCGAGACCACCTCGTCGAAACCGACGTGTGCCATCGACCCGACACGTTCCGGGAGTTCGAGGTATCCCTCCCCGTGGACGTACGTGTTGCCGCCCCACAGGTTGGAGCCCGACAGGTGGGAGGCCGTCATCTGGAGGCCCTTGTGCCAGCGGTGGTCGTTGGGCCGGTAGTCCGTGACGATGTCGCCGGTCAGCGTCCTGAGGGGGTGCAGATACGGCTTGGGAGCCTCCCAGGCCGCCTCGGGCCGGTAGACGTAGCTCAACAGCTCCACGCCGGTGGTCGTGTCGCTGATCGTGATGCGATCACCATGGACGTGGACGATACGCAGCGCACCCTGCGCGGACCCGGTCATGCCGACATCTCCTGGCTCACGGTGGACGCGGACTCGCCGGTGGACGCGGCGGGCGGCGCCCAGCCCGGCGCGCCCCCGTGCAGGGCCGTGTAGAACGGGTCCCCGGGCCCGACCTCCCCCGCGCGGACGGTCGTGTCCGTGAACGCCGACTTGTAGAGCGCGGTGATCAGTTCCAGGCTGGTCCGCCCGTCGGCGCCGCTGCTGCGCGGCCGCTCACCCGCGCGCATGCTCGCGACCAGCTCCCGCAGCTGCTCCAGATGCGAGCTGGGTACGTCCGTACCGAAGTCCCGCCAGGCCGCCACGTCCTCGTCGGACACGTCGGGGGCCGGGGTGATCCGCCAGTTGTCATTGCTGTGGCCGTAAAGGTGCGTGAGCTCGACGGTGGCGCGCTCGCAGTCGATACGGATGCGGCTCACCTCGTCCGGGCTCAGGACACTGTTGACGATCGTGGCCAGCGCGCCGCTCTCGAAGCGGACGAGGGCGGTCGAGACGTCCTCCGTCTCCAGGTCGTGCACCAGGCGCCCGGCCATGGCCCGCACCTCGCTCCACGGCCCCATCAGGTCCAGGAGCAGGTCCATCTGGTGGATGCCGTGTCCCATCGCGGGCCCGCCGCCCTCGGTCTCCCAGCGCCCGCGCCAGGGCACGGCGTAGTACTCGGCATTGCGGTACCAGGTGGTCTGGCAGTGCGCGACGAGCGGGCGGCCCATGGTCCGCTCGGCGATGAGGCGCCGCACGTGCCGGGACCCCGAGCCGAACCGGTGCTGGAAGACGATGGCCGCGTACGGGCCCCCGTCCTTCCCCTCCTCCGCCTCGACGGCGTCGAAGTCGGCGAGCGCCAGGACCGGCGGCTTCTCGCACCAGACCCAGGCCCCGGCGCGCAGCGCGGCGACGGTCTGGTCCCGGTGCAGGGTCGGCGGGGTGCAGATCGCGACCAGGTCCGGCCGCTGCTCCTCCAGCATGCGGTCCAGATCGGTGTACGCGTGCGGGATGCCCGCCTCGGCGCAGAACTTCCGGACGGCGTCCTCCGCGATGTCGACCGCGGCGACGATCTCCGTCTCCCCCTCTTCGGCGAGCCGGGCGAGCGCGGGAACATGGCTCCCGCGCGCGATGGCGCCCGTACCGATGACGGCGGCCCGGATACGGCGGCCCTCGAACGGGGTCGCGGGGCGGTTGGGGGCGGACTCGGTGCTCTTACTCATGTACGTGATCAGCGCTCCATCGGACGTCACGTCAGACGTTGGCCAACGCATGGTGTCACCGAAGCGGAACCGGCGGCAGCAAGCGCTTTCTCCTCCACTGCAACGTATGTGCCGGTCCAGTGGCAGGTCAACACCCCGGTCACACCGTGGACGACGTTGCCCACCGGGTCGGCACAGGACCGTCACCGCCCGCCTCGCCGTCCGCCCACTGCCCGCCCACCGTCTGCGCACGAAACCCCTGTGGCAGAGCTGTCCTTGGGGGACGCTACGCTGCCACCAACACCCGTGATCACCGCCCACAGCGGCTCGGTGTGCCCGTCGCCCCTTTCCGATCAGCGCTTGGACCACCTCACTTCATGTCTTGGTTTGAATCCCTCATCCTCGGACTCGTCCAGGGGCTGACCGAATTCCTTCCCGTCTCCTCCAGTGCGCATCTGCGCCTGACGGCGGCGTTCTCCGGCTGGGAGGACCCCGGAGCGGCCTTCACCGCGATCACCCAGCTCGGCACGGAGGCGGCGGTACTGATCTACTTCCGCGCGGATGTCGGCCGGATCCTCGCGGCGTGGTTCCGCTCGCTCACGAACAAGGAGATGCGCCGGAACCACGACGCCCAGATGGGCTGGCTGGTCATCGTCGGCTCCATACCCATCGGCGTACTCGGCCTGACGCTCAAGGACCAGATCGAGGGCCCGTTCCGCGATCTGCGGATCACCGCGACGATGCTCATCGTCATGGGCGTGGTCATCGGCATCGCCGACCGACTCGCGGCGCGTGACGAGACCGGCGGGAAGCACCGTGCGCCCAAGCAGCGCAAGGCACTCGAGGACCTGAACGTCAAGGACGGCCTGCTGTACGGCCTCTGCCAGGCGATGGCCCTGATCCCCGGCGTCTCCCGGTCCGGCGCGACCATCAGCGGCGGCCTCTTCATGGGCTACACCCGCGCCGCGGCGGCCCGTTACTCCTTCCTCCTCGCCATGCCGGCCGTACTCGCCTCGGGCACCTTCGAGGTCAAGGACGCCACCGCGAACGGACATGTGGCGTGGGGGCCGACCATCTTCGCGACGGTGATCGCGTTCGCGGTCGGATACGCCGTCATCGCGTGGTTCATGAAGTTCATCTCGCACAAGAGCTTCATGCCGTTCGTCTGGTACCGGATCGCGCTCGGCATCGTCATCATCGCGCTGGTCTCGACCGGCGGGCTGAGCCCGCACGCGGCCGAGTCCGCGGGCTGACCGGCCCAGTCCGCGGGCCGACGGCTCACCACCCCTCAGGCGCCCGAGCGGTCCGTCCCGGGGAGGGCGAGCGCCCAGGGTTCCTGCTCGATCCGCGCGCCGTTGGCGACGTACGCGATCGTGCGGTACCAGCCCGCGAGGACCAGCAGCTCGAGGACTTCGGGCTCGTCGAGGTGCTCCCGCAGTCCACTCCAGGCCGCGTCGCTCACCCGGGCCGCGTCGCTCACCCGGGCCGTGTCGTGCAGCTCGTCGACGGTACGCAGCAGCGCCGCCTGCCGGTCGGACGAGGCCGGGTGGTCGGGTCCGCCGGTCGCCGTGAGCGTCACCTGCCGCGGGATGAGTCCGGCCGTCTCGGCGTACGTCGCCATGTGGACGCCCCATTCGTACGCGCATCCGGAGCGGGCGGCGACGCGGGCGATGACGAGTTCTCGGTCGGCGTCGCTCAGCAGACCGTGGACGAGGAGGCCGGCGCCCAGTGCCCGCATGCGTGAGGCGAGTTCCGGGTGGCGCTCCAGCACCTTGAACAGCATCAGGGGTTCGCGGGCGACACCGGGCGGCATCCACCGGCGCAACGCGCGGCCGGTCTCGGGCTCGTAGGGCGGCGTGACGCCGTCGATGCGCTGCTTCATGGCTCGCAGCCCTGCGCTTCTGAAATCGAAGCGCAGGGGTGAGAGGTGAGCGACTCCCGGCGAGAGGTACTCACTTGGGCACGACACCCGCGCCGAACGATTCGGCTTCCGGCATTCCGAGGCGGGGCCGTCCGGGCCCCGGCAGCCCTTTCGAAGGCACGAACGCCTCGGCTCCCGGCAGCCCCCATCAGGACTCGGACGCTCCCGCCCCCGGCCGCCCCGTCCGCGGCTCGGACACCGGTCGTCCCGTCATGGCGGCGCTGGATCTGCTCGGCCGGCGCTGGACGCCACGGGTCATCTGGGAACTGCACGGCAACGGCGCCCCGATCGGCTTCCGGGACCTCCAGCGCCATTGCGAAGGCATGTCCTCCAGCGTCCTGTCCACGCGCCTCACGGAACTCCGCGAGGCGGGCATCGCCGCGTAGACAGCGACGGCGGCGCAGCCGGCGTGGCACCTCACCGGGCGACGACCTGGTCACCGCGATGGGGCCGCTGCTGGACTGGTCCCGCGCCTGGGCCGAGCGTCGGTGAGCGGATCCCGGCCGCCCCGGCGGAAGTCGGGCGACGGCACACCTCCGACCGACGATCCGACCGACGATCCGGCCGCCGTCGACGAGGTCTTCCGGGGCGTTCGGCATCGGGGCCGGCGTGCCGTCGTACGGATCGACCGAGCCCGTTCGCGTCACTCCGCGTCGGCCGTGACGAACCGCATACGGGATGAGTAGCCGCCCGGTAGCGCAGTGTCAGTCCTTGCCCCTAGGCTGATGCGCATGTCCCCCGATTTAATGTCCTCTGGTTCCGTGCGGTCCGCTGCAGCGCTGAACGAACAGATCCGCGCCTTGTGGATGCGCGCGGGCGGCTCCCTCTCCGCGCAGGAGCGCGCGGAGTACGAGCTGCTGGTCGTGAAGTGGGCGGAAGCGATACGCGGAGAGGTCGTCGAGGCCGCGTGAGATCGGGCATGGGGACCTGCACGAAGTCCAAGGGTCGATGACCGGCACCCTTGTCGGGGCTCACCGCCCCCCGGACACCCGCAACACCGCCCCCGTCGTGTACGACGCATCGGGCGACATCAACCACGCGATGGCCGCGGCGACTTCCTCGGCCTGACCGACGCGGCGCAGCGGAATCGACGAGGCGGCGCGCTCGGCGCGGCCCGGATCTCCGCTGGTGGCGTGCATCTCCGTGGCGATCATGCCGGGCGCGACCGCGTTGACGCGGATGCCGTCCGGGCCGAGTTCCTTGGCGAGGCCCACCGTCAGGGCGTCGACGGCGGCCTTGGTGGCCGCGTAATGGACGAAGTCACCGGGGCTGCCGAGTGTGGCCGCCGCCGAGGACACATTGACGATGACGCCGCTCCCCCAGGCCGCCATGGACCGGGCGGCCCGTCGCGAACACAGCAGCGTGCCCAGCAGGTTGACGTCCACCACGCGCCGTAGATCGGCGGGGTCGGTGTCCGCGAGCCTGCCGAGCGGACCGGTCACGCCGGCGTTGTTCACCAAGCCCGTCACCGGCCCGAGCCGGTCCGCCGCCGTGTCGAAGAGCCGCTCGACGTCGTCCTCGTCGGAGGTGTCCACACGTACCGTGACGCAGCGGGCCCCCGCCGCGCGGACGGCGCTCGCGGTCCACTCCGCGGCGGCGCTGTCGCGCACGTACCCCACCGCCACGTCGTGGCCGTCCGCCGCGAGACGCGCGCACGTCGCGGCACCGATCCCCCGGCTGCCGCCCGTGACGACGGTGACGTGGCGTGTCATACGTGCCTCCTGGTGGCGAACGGGCAACCCGGGTCCGTCTCGAGCCCGTACTGGTCTTCGATCACTCTACGATCGAGGACGCATCGCCGGGCAGGGGGCAAAGGTGCGCCGACACGCCCTCGTCCAGGGTGCCGCCCAGCCGAAGCCCTCCCCGCTGATGTCGAAGACGAGAACGCTGCGACTCCACGGCGATCCGCCGGACAGGCCCTAAGCGACAGGGTCCGCAACGCCGGTCGGCACACGGAACACGCGGCGTCGGGATCCCCGCAGACCAGGGACGCCCTGCCACAGCACGGCCCCGTTCGCGCGCTCCCACCTCGCGGTCGCCCGGGACCGCGCCCACTGGGCCAGGGCAAGCGTGACCAGCATGATCGGCGGCATCACTTGATGGGACGTCAGGCCGATGAACAGCAGCCAGCAGGCCAGGACACCCACGAATCCCGCCGTGCGCCACAGCGACAGCCGCCGCACCGCGTCCTGTCCGTCGCGCGGTGCGGCGACGCTCTCGATCGGCGCGGCATCGTCGTAGGTGCGGCGCAGCCGGGCGGGGAGACGAAGACACATCGGCAGCAGCGCCACGGACACGAAAACGATCGCGACCGATCCCACCATCAGCATCTCGCGGCGGTGAGCCGTGCCGACCAGGGCGAGCAGCACGCCTTCGGACAGCACCGCGCCCGCGGCCGTCATCAGCGCGGACATCCGCTCCAGATACACCACGCGTATCAGCCCGTCGCGGGCGTCACCAGCCACCGTCGTACCTCTCTCACCGCCCGGACACCCGCACGGGCAGGCAAGATCCAACTCCGGGCGGAACACAAGGTCAATACGCGACAGTTCCAGGATGCGCGGTCTTGACCACCCCTTGGCCGACGCGCGACCGAGTGGACGAGCGGGGTACGGCGAGCACCAGGCGTGGGCAGCCGCGGTCTTTGTCCGGCCGGAACGGGTGGGAGAGGTGGGAGGGGGGACTACGGTCGGCGCCGGGGAGTCCGGTCAACGCGCTGTGTCGCGCAGGACGACAAACAGACCTCGGCTCTCGTCGCCGTTCTTCGAGCGCCAGTCGGCAACGACATGTCCTCGGGCCGCCCGGGCCGCATGGGCCTGGGAAACCTGCGTGTCGGGCCGGAGGACACGCATCACGTCGATGGTCACGGCGCCCGCCGACTGACTGTGCGGCCCGGCTTCTTCCTTGGTTTCCACCACGATGGCGGTGCCGTGCTGTCTGTCGTCGACGACTGCCGACGCGATCACGGTTGAGAAGCCGACCCCCGTGAAGTAGCTCGTGACGGAGGGGGCCGGGGTGTTGGTCTCGCTCTGCGCCTGCGGCACGGCGCGGCCCTGGAGGAGATCGAGTAGTTGAGCGACGAGGACCGGGTCATGGGTCCCGTCGTACACCCACCGCCTTCCCAACACCCCGTGCTCGGACGTGCCGATGAGCCCCCGATCGGCTCCGTCGAGCGGCGCCCCGCGGTAGCTGAGCGGCACGTGGTAGGAGCGCGGTCGCTCGCCGGAGGTGTCCGTGACCACCATGAACTCGATTCCCACCTCCCCTTGCGGATCATCGAGCCGAAAGCCACCGGCCTTGGTCAGGTGCGGCTCACTCGCCATGCCGATGTACCACGGCTGCCTGGGAAGCCAGGCGGTAAGGAGCTCCAGCTTGCTGGGCGTCATCGTGGTCTTGTAGATCACAGCCATGCTTCATGAACGTCGTCCGTCGGCACGAGGTTCCTCCATGACGTGCTGCTTGACGAGTTCGTACGACCTCAATCGGTCGGCCAACGCGTAGATGGGCGTCACGAGCATGAGTTCGTCCGCACCCGTCAGGTCCACCAGGTCCGTCAGGTGCTTCGCGACGGTCTCGGGTGAGCCGTGTGCCTGTTGGGCACGGAAGCTCGTCAGCGCCCGCACCTCTTCCGCGGTGAACGAGTGGGTCGCTGCCTCTCCGGGCGTGGGGAAGGGGATGTCGCCTCGCCCCTTGAGGAGTCCGGCCTTGACGACATCCATCGGGCCGGCCAGCCGGGCCGCCTCCTCATCCGTCTCGGCGCACACCGTTTCCACGCAGATCAGCACGCGCGGGCGCGCGCACCAGCGGGAGGGGGAGAAACGTTCGCGGTAGTGGCTGAGCGCGGCCAGGGTGTTGTCGGGACGAATGTGATGGGCGAAGGCGATCGGCAGCCCGAGTTCCGCGGCGAGCGCGGCGCCGGCCGTGCTCGAGGACAGCAGCCACGGCTCCGGGAGCGGGCTGAGTGCGACTTCGTCCACCAGGAAACGCAGAGTCGACGACACGTCGTCGCGGTACTCGTCGTCCGTTGCCGGACCGGCCCCGCGGCGCAGGGCCCGCGCCGTGGAATCGTCGAAGGTACCCGGGCCGCGGCCGATGCCCAGGTCGATCCGGCCCGCGTGCAGTGCGGACAGCGTGCCGAATTGCTCCGCCAGCATGATCGGGGCGTGGTTCGGAGCGAGAACGCCCCCGGAGCCGAGACGGATGGACGACGTCAACGCGGCCGCGTGGGCGGTCAGGACGACGGGCGGGAACGCTCCGATGGCCGGAGAATGGTGATGCTCGGCGTACCAGAGTCGCAGGTAACCGAGGCCTTCCAGGCGCCGGGCGAACTCGGTGGTGTCTCGTAAGGTGTCTGCGGCTCGGGCGCCCGCTTGGACCATGGCCACTTCGAGCGCGCTGAGCGGTACGGTGATCATCCGATCAGTATAGAAATCGCCCATCCGCACCAACTCCCTTTGTCTACGAGGCGGAGTTATGCACCTGTTGGCGCACGCCCCTTGGCTGCGCACCCTCCGTGGCCAACACTGAGCCGATGACGCAGCGTGTGGAGCTCGCGACCGTGATGGACCGATTCGCCGTGGACGGACTCGTCACCGAGTACGCGGTGGCCGTCGACGACGGCGACTGGGAGGCGTACCGGAGGCTGTTCGCACCGGACGGACGCGCCGACTACCGCTCGGCCGGAGGTGTCGAGGGCGGCGCCGACGAGGTCGCGGGATGGCTCGCGCAGAGCATGGAGCTCTTCCCCATGCGCCAGCATCTGATCGTGAACCGGCGGCTGCGGTTCGGGTCGCTGGACCAGGAAACGGGCGACACGGCCCGGGTCCAGGCGGACTACATCAATCCGATGCGGTTCGCGGGCCACGACGGTGGGTCCACCGCGCCCGACTTCGTGTGCGGCGGCCGGTACGCCTTCGGACTGGTGCGTACGGACCTGGGCTGGCGCCTGCGCGAGGTCGTCGTCCAGGAGAAATGGCGCCGCGCCCCGCAGCCGAGCCAGGAACCCGCCGCCACCTGACCGGACGCGCCGACCGCAAGCCGCCCGAGTGGCGCCCCCTGACCAAAAAGCCCTGACGGGACGCCCTCTGTCGGAGATCGTCGCCGACGCGCACACTGGAGGCATCCCCCGGGGAGGGAGGCTCTGTATGAAGAGGCCCGAGCGTTGGCGCGAGCGTTGGCTGGGCAGTGGGCCCGATCTCTGGCTCGCCTCCCCGTGGCGGCGGGCGATCGTCGCCGCACTGGCCGGCGCGCTGCCGATGCTCGCCTTCCCTACTCCTTCGTGGTGGTGGTTCGCGTACGTCGCCCTGGTGCCCTGGATCCTGCTGGCCCGCTCGGCCCCGACGGGCAGGCGGGCCGCGTACGACGGCTGGTTCGGCGGGCTGGGCTTCATGCTGGCCGTGCACCACTGGCTGCTGCCGAGTCTGCACGTGTTCACGATCGTCGTAGCGGCGCTGCTCGGCGTGCTGTGGGCACCCTGGGGCTGGCTCGTCCGGCGGTTCCTCGGCGGGGTGCCCTCGGCGGGGCGGGTCGGGGCCGCGTTCCTGGTCCTGCCGTCGGGGTGGCTGATGGTCGAACTCGTCCGGTCCTGGCAGGGCCTCGGCGGGCCCTGGGGACTGCTCGGGTCGAGCCAGTGGCAGGTCGGGCCCGCGCTGCGGCTCGCGTCGGTCGGCGGGGTGTGGCTGCTCAGCTTCCTGGTGGTCGCCGTCAATGTGGCGGTCGCCGTACTGGTCGCGGTGCGTGAGTCACGTATGCCCGCCGTCGCCGGACTGGCCGCGACGGCCGCCGTGACCTCTGCGACCTGGGTGTGGTCGCCGCGCCCGGACGTGACGGGCCAGGTCCGGATCGCCGTCGTACAGCCCGGGGTGATCGGCGGCGCGAACAGTGCCGAGGCGCGTTTCTCACGCGAGGAGGCCCTCACCCGCACCCTCGCCGGACAGGACCCCGACCTCGTCGTCTGGGGCGAGAGCAGCGTCGGCTTCGACCTCGCGGACCGCCCCGACCTGGCGAGCCGGCTCGCCGCGCTGTCCCGGCTGACCGGCGCCGACATCATGGTGAACGTCGACGCGCACCGCTCCGACCGGCCCGGGATCTACAAGAGTTCCGTCCTGGTGGGACCGCAGGGTCCGACTGGCGACCGCTACGACAAGATGCGGCTCGTCCCCTTCGGCGAGTACATACCCGCCCGTTCCCTCCTCGGCTGGGCGACCTCGGTCGGGAAAGCCGCGGGCGAGGACCGAAGGAAGGGCACCGAGCAGGTCGTGATGAACGTCGGGCACGGACTGCGCGTCGGCCCGCTGATCTGCTTCGAGACCGCCTTCCCCGACATGAGCCGCCATCTCGCCCAGGACGGTGCCGAGGTTCTCCTCGCGCAGTCCTCGACCTCGACCTTCCAGCACAGCTGGGCCCCCGAGCAGCACGCCTCGCTCGCCGCGCTGAGGGCCGCCGAGACCGGCCGCCCGATGGTGCACGCGACGCTGACCGGGGTCTCCGCCGTGTACGGCCCGAGCGGCGAGCGGATCGGCTCCTGGCTCGGCACGGACGCGAGCGCGGCGGTGGTGTACGACGTACCGCTCGCGCGCGGCGTCACCCCGTACGTCCGGTTCGGCGACTGGCCGGTGCACGCGGCGCTGCTGATCCTGGCGGCACTGTGCGCGACGGAGGGCTTCCGGGCGTTCAGGCCTCGGCGGACCGCTCCTGAACCGCTCGTACCACCCGCTCGCACAGTTCATGAGTCGCCAGCGCGTCACGGGCACTGAGCACCTTGCCGGCGCGCACCGCGTCGAGGAAGGCGAGCACACTCTGCTCGATGCCGCGCTGCCGGGCCACAGGCACCCAGTCCCCGCGCCGCCGCACCGACGGCTGCCCCTTGTGGTCGATCACCTCCGCGAGGTTGACCACCTGACGCTTGGTGTCCTGCCCCGAGACCTCGAGGATCTCCTCCGCCGAACCGCTCAGCCGGTTCATCACGCCGAGCGCCGTGAAGCCGTCCCCGGCGAGTTGCAGTACGACATGGTGGACCAGGCCGCCCTCGACCCGGGCCCGCACGGTCACGTCGTCGACCGGCCCAGGCACCAGGAACCGCAGCGTGTCCACGACGTGGATGAAGTCGTCGAGGACCAACGTGCGCACGTCCTCGGGCAGCCCAATCCGGTTCTTCTGCATCAGGATCAGCTCGCGGGGGTGATCGGCACACTGCGTGTACCCGGGAGCGTGACGCCGGTTGAATCCGACGGCGAGACTGACGTTCCGCTCTTCCGCGAGGCGCACCAGACGCTCGGAGTCGGCGAGTTCGTACGCGAGCGGCTTGTCGACGAAGGTCGGCACGCCCGCCTCCAGGAGCCGCGTCACGATCTCGGGGTGTGCGACGGTCGCGGCGTGTACGAAGGCCGCGTCGAGGTTCTGCGCCAGCAGGTCCGACAGGTCGGTGTGCCGCTGCTCCGGCGGCAGGTGGAGGCTGTCGCCGACCCGGGCCAGGGTCGCGGGCGTCCGCGTCTGCAGATGCAGCTCGACCCCCGGCTGGACGCCGAGCACCGGCAGGTACGCCTTCTGCGCGATGTCGCCGAGTCCGATGCAGCCGACCTTCACCAGGGTCTCCTTCAGTTGCCGACGCGGGCCTCGCCGGAAGCATACGGCCGCTGCGGCGGCCGCCTGTCGGCGATGCCGTCGAAGCTCCGCGGGAACAGCGCGGGAGCGGCCTCGGGGGCCAGAGCGGCGTTCGTAGGAAAGGCCCTGGTGGACGGCCGTGCCCTCGACGAAAATGCGGGCATGACGAAGCAGCGCACCGAACCCGCCACCAACGCCGACGAACGGTCCATGCTGGAGGGCTGGCTCGACTACCACCGCGAGACCCTCGAGATGAAGTGCGCGGGCCTCGACGACGCCCAGCTCAAGACCGCCTCGGTCGAGCCCTCCGAGTTGTCCCTGCTCGGTCTGGTGCGGCACATGGCGGAGGTGGAGCGGGGCTGGTTCCGCAAGGTTCTGGTGGGCGACGATCCGGGGCCGATCTACTACAGCGACGAGGACCGGGACGGAGAGTTCCATCTCACCGACGCGGACACCTGGGACGAGGCGTACGCCACCTGGCAGGCCGAGATCGGGATCGCCCGGCGCAACGCGGCTCGTTTCGCGCTGGACGACGCCGGCGAGGGCAAGAGCAAGTTCACCCAGGACCCCATCAACCTGCGGTGGATCTACACCCACATGATCGAGGAGTACGCGCGTCACAACGGTCACGCGGATCTGATCCGGGAGCGGATCGACGGTGCCACGGGTGAGTGAGAAAGGGTGATGCGGCGTCGGGTCACGTTGCGGACACGGGCGCCCTCCGCAGGAGCGGAAGGATCACCCATGTGGGGCAACCTCCGCTTGTCAGCTCCCCAAAGCGGGCCTGACGCAGCAGAGTTGAGCGGGTGCATCGAACGACGACCGCCGCAACGCTCCTGGTCACCGTGGCCACCGCCGCGCTCTCCGGCTGTGTGACCGTCCAGCGACCGCCCGCTCTCTCCCTGCCGACCGCGCCTTCCCGGCCGTCGCCGCCGCGTCCTGACGGCAAGGCCGGACCGCCGATCGTGCAGGCGCCGGCGCGCGAGGCGCTGGAACTCATCGGGCCGTCCCGGAAGCCGTCACCGAGCGCTCCGGCGCCGCACCGTACGCCCGTCCCGGCGCCCGCCGCCCCGAAGGCCCCTGCTCGCCACCCGGGTGCCGAGCAACACCCGCAGCCTCATCCGCACCCACGACCCCACCGGTCCGCACCCCGCACCGACGTTCCGCCCGTCGCACCCGAACAGCCGAGCAGCACGGATGTGTGTGCCCTCGGCCGGAAGTACGGGGGCTGGAAGGCGGACAGTCCGGAGGCGGTCATCTGCAAGGGCACGTACAGGCATTGACACGACCGGCGTCCGCAGGACCTAAGGGCACTGTCTCGGCGGCCCCAAGGTCTCTCCTCCGGACCCGCCGAAGGGACCGGGCCCCTCGACGGTGCCCGGGCCCTCTCCCGGCCCTCCGTGCGACGGGCCCTCCCCGTCGAGTCTCAGCTCCAGACGGCCGATCGCCGCGCGTACGCCGTCCCCGTAACGGTCGTTCCCGAGGGCTCCGACCGCCCCGCGTGCCCGGCGCAGATGGCTGCGGGCGGCTTCGGAGCGGCCGAGCTTCACATAGTCGGCCGCCAGGTTCAGGTGCAGCGACGGATAGAACGCGCGCGCCTCGAGCGATCGGTGGCGCTCGGTGACATCGCCTTCGGTGAGTTCCTCGGCCGCCGACAACGCCCTCAGGTCCCAGGCCAGTTCGTCCGCGGGATCGTCCTGCGTGTCCGCCAGGTAGTGCGCCAGGGTGCAGCGGTGCAGGGGGTCGCCGTCCTCGCCGATCTCCCCCCACAGGTCCAGGAAACGCCCCCGAGCCTCCTCACGGTCGCCACCGTGGTGCAGCATGACGACCTGTCCGATCCGGGTCATCATGGCGTCCGGCGCCGCCTGCTCCTGTTGCTCCGCCACCGCGTCCTCCAGGCTCGTCGCTGTCCCTTCCGACGCTAACCGGACACACTGACAATCACGCTCAGGCGCCCCCGGACACCGCTGAGCCGCCCCGGTGACGGCCGGACCGGACGCCCCTCACACCCGGCCCGGGCCGCTTCCGGTCTCGGTCCCGGATCAGCCGAGGTTCGGAATCCGCCAGTCGATCGGCTCGTAGCCCTGCCCGGCGACCGCCTCATTGATCTGCGTGAAGGGGCGCGAGCCGAAGAACTTCTTCGCGGAGAGCGGCGACGGGTGCGCACCCTTCACGACGATGTGCCGCTTCTCGTCGATGAGCGGGAGCTTCTTCTGCGCGTAGTTCCCCCACAGGACGAAGACGGCCGGGTCGGGCCGGTCGGCCACGGCACGGATCACCGCGTCCGTGAACTTCTCCCAGCCCTTGCCCTTGTGCGAGTTGGCCTCACCGGAGCGCACGGTCAGCACCGCGTTCAGCAGCAGGACGCCCTGCTCGGCCCACGGCATCAGATAGCCGTTGTCCGGGATCGGGGTGCCCAGCTCCTCCTTCATCTCCTTGTAGATGTTGCGCAGCGAGGGCGGGGTCTTCACTCCCGGGCGGACCGAGAAGCACAGGCCGTGGCCCTGGCCCTCGCCGTGGTACGGGTCCTGGCCGAGGATCAGCACCTTCACCCGCTCGTACGGAGTCGCCTCCAGCGCCGCGAAGACCTCCTCGCGCGGAGGGTAGACGGGACCGCCCGAGCGCTCCTCCTCGACGAACTCGGTGAGCTCCTTGAAGTAGGGCTGCTGCAGTTCGTCACCCAGTACGCCGCGCCAGGACTCGGGCAGCATGGCGGTGTCGGTCACGTCAAGTTCCTCCGATGTGCGGTCACTTCCAGTTCTCAGAACCTACAGGCGACCACTGACAATCGGCCCCGCACCCCGTGGGACCAGGCTACCCGCCGGGTCCTGCACGTGACCCACCCGCCGGGTCCTGCACGTGACCCACCCGCCGGGTCCTGCACGTGACCTACCAGCCGGGTCCTGCACGTGACCTACCAGCTGGTCTTGCGATGCAGCTCCCACATCATCATGATCGTCGAGGGGTCCAGGGCCTGCTCCCCGCCCGCGATCTCCTCGCTCGCCGCCACGAACTGCTTGCCCTGCCACAGCGGCAGCAGCCGCGCGTCGTCGACGAGGATCTGCTGGGCCGCCTCGAACTCCTTGACCACCGCTCCACGGTCGCTCTCGCGGCGCGAGGCGGGCAGCAGGGTGTCGGTGATCCGGGGCGCCGGATAGGGCGTGCCGAGCGCGTTCTGCAGGCCCACGAAGGGCGCGATGAAGTTCTCGGCGTCCGGGAAGTCCGGGAACCAGCCGCGCCCGAACACCGGGTACTCGCCCTTGCGGTAGCCCTCCTCATACGTCTTCCAGGGGCGCCCGTTGAGCGATACGCGGAACAGACCGGAGTCCTCGAGCTGCCTCTTGATCTCCTGGAACTCCGGGGCGGTCTCGGAGCCGTAACGGTCCGTGGTGTACCAGAGGGTGAGCGGGACGCGCGCGGTGATGCCCGCCGCCGAGAGGATCTGCCGGGCCTTGGACGAACTGGGGTCCCCGTAGTCGTCGAAAAAGCCCGTGGTGTGACCGGTCAGGCCCGCGGGGACCATGGAGTACAGCGGGTCGACCGTGTCCTTGTAGACCTTGTGCGCGATCGCCGCACGGTCGATGACCTGGGCGACCGCCTTGCGCACCGCGAGCTTCTTGGCCCACGGATCCTTCGGGTTGAACACCAGGTAGCTGATCTCCATGCCCGCGCCCTCGACGAGCTGAAGGCCGTCGTCCGCTCCCTTGGTCCGGAGCGAGACGATGTCCTTGGAGGCCAGGCCGCGGAACGTGACGTCGATCTTCTTGTTCTTGAGGGCGTCGACCATCTGCCCCGAGTCCTGGAAGTAGCGGATCGTGACCGCGTCGTTCTTGAGCTCGGCGAATCCCTTGTAGTGGTCGTTCCTGACGAGTTCGGCCTGCTTGCCCTCCTCGTAGGAGCGCAGGCTGTACGGCCCCGACCCGAAGACCTTGCCGTCCTTGCGCAGCGAGTGCGCGGGGTAGTCGTCGGGGTCGACGATCGACATGGCCGGGGTGGCGAGGACGAACGGGAAGGTCGCGTCCGATTTGTTCAGGTGGAAGACGAGTTCGCGCTCGTTCAGTACCTGGATCCGGTCGAGGCTGCCGAGGAGGCCGGCGGGACCGCCGGGCAGGTTGATCTTCTTGATCCGGTCGATCGAGTACTTGACGGCGTGGGCGTCCAGCGGGTCGCCGTCGGAGAACTTCATGTCGGCGCGCAGCTTGCAGCGGTACACGAGGTTCGAGGTGTCCGCGAACCCGCAGCTCTGGGCGGCGTCGGGCTCGGGCGTGGTCGCGCCGGAGGGGTAGCTCAGCAGTGTCTGGTAGATGTTGCGGAACAGCTCCCAGGAGCCGTCCCAGGAGGCGGCCGGATCCAGCGTGCTCGGGGCACTGGTGGTGCCCACGACGATCGGTCCCTTGTCGTCGGACGACGCCGAGGTGAGGACGCCGCACCCGGCCACCAGGGTGATGGACGTGACCGCCGCCAGCTGCCGCAGACATGGGTTCCGGTTGAACACGCGCACGCTCCTCGATCTGCCTTACCAAGGGTCGGCAGACCATACCGCAGCGCCACACCGGTGAACCCGTGTTCCCGACAGGGCACTTGATCAGCGCGTTTGTGACTACGTTGTCATTTGGCTGTACGTCTTCATACGTCGACGCGGGCGCCGATTTCGTCCATCAGCGCCCGCGTCGATGCTCCGTTCGTCCCGTCTCGGGGCTCCGGTCAGCCCACTCCGGCGTTCAGGAAGATGCCGCCGTCGACGACGAGGGTCTGACCGGTGATCCAGTCCGACTGGGTCGAGGTGAGGAAGGCGGCGGCGCCCCCGATGTCGGAGGGCACACCGAGCCGGCCGAGCGGGTAGGACGCGGCCGCCTCCGCCTCCCGGCCCTCGTACAGGGCCTGCGCGAACTTGGTCTTCACGACGGCGGGCGCGATCGCGTTGACCCGTACCTTGGGCGCGAACTCGTGCGCCAACTGCACGGTCAGGTTGATCATGGCGGCCTTGCTCATGCCGTACGCACCGATGAAGGGCGAGGGGGCGATGCCGGCGACGGACGCGATGTTGACGATCGCGCCGCCGTTCTCGCTCTGCCAGGCCTTCCAGGTCAGCTGGGCGAAGCCGAGCGCCGAGACGACGTTGGTCTCGAAGACCTTGCGTGCCACGTCCAGGTCCAGGTCGGCCATCGGGCCGAACACGGGGTTCGTACCGGCGTTGTTGACCAGGTAGTCGACGCGGCCGAAGGCCTCCATGGTGCGCTCGACGACCGTGGCCTGGTGGGCCAGGTCGTGCGCCTTGCCGGCGACGCCGATGACGCGGTCGGCACCGAGTGCCTCGACGGCCTCCTTCAGGGCGTCCTCGTTACGGCCCGTGATGCACACGCGGTCACCGCGCGCGACAAGGGCCTCCGCGATGCCGTAGCCGATACCGCGGCTCGCGCCCGTGATGAGCGCGACCTTGCCGGAGAGTTCGGGGAGTGTGGTCATGTCGTGCCCTCCGGAGTCAGTTGAGCGGTCCGCCGGCCACGTACAGGACCTGGCCGGAGACGAATCCGGCGGCCTCGCCGGTGAAGAAGGCGATCGCGTTGGCGATGTCGTCGGGGTTGCCGACGCGCTGCACGGGGATCTGGGTGGCGGCCGCGGCCTGGAAGTCCTCGAAGCCCATGCCGACGCGCTCGGCGGTGGCCGCCGTCATGTCGGTGGCGATGAAGCCGGGCGCGACGGCGTTGGCGGTGACGCCGAACTTGCCGAGCTCGATGGCGAGGGTCTTGGTGAGGCCCTGCAGACCGGCCTTGGCGGCGGAGTAGTTGGCCTGGCCGCGGTTGCCGAGCGCCGAGGACGACGACAGGTTGACGATCCGGCCGAACTTGGCGTCCACCATGTACTTCTGGCAGGCCTTGGCCATCAGGAAGGCGCCGCGCAGGTGCACGTTCATGACCGTGTCCCAGTCGGACGCGGCCATCTTGAACAGCAGGTTGTCGCGGAGCACGCCCGCGTTGTTCACCAGGACGGTCGGCGCACCGAGCTCCTCGGCGATCCGCGCGACCGCGGCCTCGACCTGGGCCTCGTCGGAGACGTCGCAGCCGACCGCGATGGCCTTGCCACCGGCGGCGGTGATCTTCTCGACGGTGTCCTTGCACGCGGCCTCGTCGAGGTCGATCACCGCGACGGCGCGGCCCTCTGCAGCCAGTCGTACGGCGGTCGCGGCGCCGATGCCGCGCGCGGCACCGGTGACTACGGCGACGCGCTGCTCAGTGGTGGACATTGCTGGTTCTCCTCGCCCTTGAAAAGCCCTGCGGCTTGAAATGCCCTGCGGTGGAATGTCCTGCGGTGGAATGTCCTGCGGCTCACACGGTACGCCCGTCCGGTGAGCGACCGCTTAGTACCTTCGGTAGACGTGACGCTAGAAGCCCTGGCACCCGGTGTCAACGGCACACCACGCGGGTGTGATCCATTACCTGACCAGCAACTGGAGCAACCGCTCCGTCTCCGCCGCCGGATCGGCGGTGAGTCCGGTGTGCACGGGCCCCGGCTGCACGACCGTCGAACGGGGCGCGATCAGCCAGCGAAAACGCCGCCCGGCATCGTCACCAGCGGCCTGACCTGCTGCTTCACCACCCGCGCAGACCCCCTCGACCGCCCGCAGCGCGGCCCGTACGCCGACCACGTCGGCCTCCGGGTCCAGGGCCAGCAGCTTGGTCTCGTCCAGATGGGTGCGCACCCCGACGAAGGACTTGGCGCGGCAGTACACCAGTACGCCCGCGTTGAAGCACTCGCCGCGCTCGATCCGCGGCACCACGCGCAGCAGCGCGTACTCGAAGACGTCCCGCTCGCTCACTTGTCCCCCTCGAAGCCCTTGATACGCCCCTCGATCACACCGGCGCGCGCCAGCAGCGGCTGCGCGTAGGCACGCCGGAGGGCGTCCGGCGAGTCGAAGCCGGGTTCGTCGGCCAGCCAGACGTCGGGGATCTCCGCGGTCACCTCGGCCAGCAGATCCTCGGTCACCAGCGGCGCCAGCTCGGCCGCGGCGGAGGTGATGTCCGGGCCGAAGGGCGCGAGCGCGTGGTCGGAGGCGTCGTAGGGCTTTGCGGCGGAGGTCGCCGCGCCCGGCCAGTGGTGGTGCCAGATCATGGTGGCGCCGTGGTCGATGAGCCACAGGTCGCCGTTCCACATCAGCAGATTGGGGTTGCGCCAGGAGCGGTCGACGTTGTTGACCAGCGCGTCGAACCAGACGATCCGCCCGGCCTCCTCGGGGCTCACCGCGAAGGCGAGGGAGTCGAAGCCGATCGCGCCGGGCAGGAAGTCCATCCCGAGGTTCGGCCCGCCGCTCGACTTGAGCAGCTCCTGCACTTCCTGGTCCGGCTCCCCGAGCCCCAGGACCGGGTCGAGGCCAAGTGTCACCAGGCCGGGCACACGCAGGCCGAGCCGACGGGCGAGTTCACCGCAGACGACCTCCGCGACGAGCGTCTTGCGCCCCTGCCCCGCGCCGGTGAACTTCATGACGTACGTCCCGAGATCGTCGGCCTCGACGAGCCCCGGCAGCGAGCCGCCCTCACGCAGCGGCGTGATGTAGCGGGTCACGATGACTTCCTTGAGCATCGCCCCAGGCTACTGGGGTGGTCACGGCCACCGGAGACGACCCGTGGGCGCCCGTGGCGGCGATGCCCCGAGCAGGTCGGCGGCTGTCTAACCGCTGTCGATTCGGTCAAGAAGTCCTCAGCTCCTGAACAGGGCAGACGGGCGGACCGTACCTCTGTACGGATCACCATCACGTCCGTTGAAGGGAATGTCAGCATGACCAGCGAATCGCTTCACCCCGTTCCGGCCCCGGCCCGCCGCACCGTCGTGGCGGCGGTCGGTACGGCGGGACTCGCCGTCGCGCTGACCGCGTGCGGGTCGGACAACAAGTCCTCCGACTCCACCAGCTCCAACTCCGGCTCCGGCGCGAGTGCGAGCAGCGGGGGTACGGGCGGGGGCGACAACGCCGCGGCGGGCAACGCGGGCGGCACGGTCCTCGCGAAGACCACCGACATCCCGGAGGGCGGCGGCAAGGTCTTCGCGTCCCAGGGCGTCGTCGTCACCCAGCCGACCGCGGGCACCTACAAGGCCTTCTCCTCCAAGTGCACCCACCAGGGCTGCGCGGTGAAGGGCATCGCCGACAACGTGATCACCTGCCCGTGTCACAACAGCCAGTTCTCCGCGACCGACGGCAGTGTGAAGAAGGGGCCCGCGACGCAGCCGCTGGCCGCCGCCACCATCAAGGTGGAGGGGGACTCGATCAAGCTCGCGTGACGCGGCCGGGGCCGCGCCTCAGCGGCGCGGCCGCTCGAAGCAGGCCAGCACGTCGTCGGTCGCCGTGATCGTGGCGACCAGGGCGAGCGTGTTACGGATCATCGCGGGGGTGTAGTCGGAGGGCACCCCCGCGATGGCGTCCGCGGGCACCACGGCGGTGTAGCCGCGGTTCACGGCGTCGAACACGGTGTTGGGGACGGCCACGTTGGCGGAGACTCCGGTGACGACGAGGGTGCGACAGCCCAGGTTGCGCAGCAGCGCGTCGACGTCGGTGCCCGCGAGCGGGGACAGGCCGTGCAGGCGGCGTACGACGAAGTCCTCCTCGGCGACCTCGATCGGCGGCGCGACGCGGACCGCGGTGGTGCCCGACAGCTGTTGCACGGGCAGCCGTTCGGCCGCGCGGAACACTCGGGCGTTGCGGTTGGCGCCCCGCGCGTCGGGTCGTCGTTCGGCGATCGCGTGGATCACCTGGACGCCGCCGCGGTGGGCGCCGGCCACCAGCCGGGCTATGTTCGCGAGCGCCCCCGACGACCGGGCCTCCTTGGCGAGTTCGGGCAGTGCGCTGTCCGGGCCGACGACACCCTGCTGGCACTCCACGGTGAGCAGAACGGTGCCGTCCGGGTCGAGGAGTGTGCTGAGCTGTTCATGCGACGGCATGACTCCCCTTGTCGTCGAGGGTCGGGCGGGCGAGCGTAACGAGCATTGCGCACGGACGGAAGACGGCCCATGCTTTTCTGACGCACTGTCAGAGGATCTCTGTCGACGCAGAAGATCGACGCATCAGGTCGACATGAAAGAAGAGGTGACCGCATGACCGTCACTCAGCGCAGGGGTCGGAAGATCATGATGACCCCCGGCGAGCTGGACGAGTTCCTCACCACCCAGCGCACCTGCCGCGTCGCCACGGTGTCGAAGGACGGCACCCCGCACGTGAGCGCGCTCTGGTTCGTCTGGGACGGCACCTCGCTGTGGCTGTACTCCGTGGTACGCAGCAAGCGCTGGACGGAGCTGAGCCGCGACCCGCGGGTCGCGGTGGTGATCGACACCGGCGAGGAGTACGGGGAGCTGCGCGGCGTCGAGCTGTCCGGCACGGTGGAGTTCGTGGGCGAGGTCCCCCGCACCGGGGAGCTGTGCGCCGAACTCGACGTCCCCGAGACCTTGTTCGCCCGCAAGAACTTCGGCCTGGAGGAAATGCCGCACGACGGCCGCCACGCGTGGGCCCGGCTGACGCCGACAGCCATCGCCTCCTGGGACTTCCGCAAGCTGCCGCCGCTCTAGAACTCGGGCGAGCCCGGCCGTCGCCAGGGCACCCCACGAGCCGACGGCACCACGGACCCTCAGCGAGGCGGGAGCACTGCGGACCTTCTGCGCGGCGACGGCGCTACGGAGGCAGCCGCTAGCCTGCGCAGAACCTCGCGAGGAGACAGCGCCGCAGACCTTCCACGGGGCAAGCCCCGGCCACCGCGAGGCGTCCGCGAGCTCCCCCACCGCAAGACGTCCGCCGGCCGCCTCAGACACCGGCATCACGGGCCGGTCCCCGCTGTCGGACTCGCCCGAGCCGCCCCGTCACCGCCCAGGTGGGCGCTCAGCCGATGCTCTCCCCCGCCGCCCGCAGCGCCGACACCGCCGCTCTGATCGACGGGCGGCGGTCGGCGTCCGCGCGCCAGATCACGTAGACATGCCGCCGGACGGCCTGCCGCAGCGGCACCGCGACAACCCCCTCCGGCATCGGATGGCGCCCGAGCAGCGGCGCGATGCAGACACCGAGCCCCGCGGCGACCAGCCCGAGCTGGGTGTGCGTTTCGGCGGCGCGGTGGCCGATGTGCGGTTCGACACCCTTGGACCGCAGGGTGAACATCAGCCACTCGTGGCAGAACTCACCCTCGCCCCAGGTGATCCACTCGTCGTGGGCGAAGTCGCCGAGGTCGACCTCCGCGCGGTCCGCGAGCCGGTGGCCGACCGGCATCGCCACGTCGGCCGGGTCGTCGAGGATCGGGGCCTTGACCAGGCCGTCGGGCAGCGGCATCGGCTTGTTGTACCAGTCGAGCACCACCGCCAGATCGAGGTCGCCCCTGATCACTCCGGCGACCCCGGCCTCGGGCTCCAGCTCACTGGAGCGCACCCGCAGCCCGGGGTGCTCGGCGCGCAGCGCGGCAAGCGCGGTGGGGAACAGCCCGCGCGCGGCGGTCGGGAAGGCGGAGAGCCGCAGTTCACCGACGACCTGACCGCGCTGGGCCTCCAGGTCGGACTGGGCGAGCTCGACCTGCGACAGGATGCGCGCGGCATGCTCGGCGAGCAGCCGCCCGGCATCCGTCAGACGCACCCCGCGCCCGTTCTTGGCGAGCAGCTGCTGCCCCACCTCGCGCTCCAGCTTGGACATCTGCTGGGAGACGGCCGACGTCGTGACGTGCAGCCCCTCGGCCGCGCCGCTCACCGAGCCGTGCCGGGCGAGGGCGTCGAGGGTGCGCAGACGCTCCAGATTCAACATGTAAGCAATACTACGAGATACCGCTCGAAAAATCTCGCTTGTGCTACGAGATCATCTGCCTCATCGTTACACCCATGAGCGCCGTGACCACTCCCCGAACCGACACCCCGACCGCCACGACCCCGCGCCGTCGCACCGCCCTCGACTGGCGGATCCGCTTCGGCGCCCTCTCGCTGATCTGGGGTTTCAGCTTTCTGCTCATCAAGGTCGGCACGGAGGGCTACGCGCCGTTCCAAGTCACCTTCGGACGGCTGCTGTTCGGGACGGCGGTGCTCGCGGCGGCGATGGCGGTGAAGCGGGAGCGGCTGCCGCAGGGGGCCCGCACCTGGGGTCATCTCGCGGTCGCGGCCTTCCTGCTCAACGCGCTGCCGTTCTCGCTCTTCGCCTACTCCGAGCTGACGATCCCCTCCACGCTCGCGGGCATCTGCAACGCGACCTCACCCCTGTGGGGCATGGCCCTGTCCCTGGTCGCCCTCTCCGAGGACCGTCCGACCCGGCGCAGGGTCGCCGGTCTCGGCATCGGCTTTCTCGGCGTCCTGACGGTCCTTGGCATCTGGCAGGGCTTCCACGGCCTGGACGCCACGGGCACGGCGATGGCCCTGCTGGCCTCGCTGAGCTACCCGATCGGCTGGATCTACGTCCGCCGCACCCTGGCCGGCACCGGCCACTCGCATCTGTCGATGACCGGCGCCCAACTGCTGCTCGCCACCGCCCAACTGGCCCTCGTCACCCCGCTGTTCACTGCACTTCCGAGCCATTTCCCGGTCGTCCCGCTGCTCGCGATCGCCGCCCTGGGGGCCCTCGGCACGGGCCTGGCCATGCTCGTCCAGTACGGCATCGTCGCCGAGGTCGGCCCGACGACGGCCCAGATGGTCACGTACTTCATCCCGGTGATCGCCACCGCCGCGGGCGTCGCGATCCTCGGCGAGTCGCTGAGCTGGTCGACGCCGGTCGGCGCGGTGATCGTCCTCGCCGGCGCGGCACTCACCCAGGCCGGGCCACGCCGCTGACCGCGCCCTCAGGGCGTACGGACCCGACTCACACGTAACCGCACGTAACCGCGAACGGACCGACTCACACGTACCCACGCACGGGCGCCGGTCCGACGGCGGAGGCGACGGCGTCCGCCAGCGGCTCGATGTCGTCCGGCGTCAGAGTCGAGACGGTGATCCGTATCCCGGGCGGCGCGCTCATCCGGAAGCGCGCCCCGGGCGCGACCGCCCAGCCGGCGTGCAGCAACCGCGCGACCGCCCCCGTCTCGTCCGGGACGGGGATCCACACGTTCATCCCGCTGCGCCCGTACGCCTCGATGCCACGCCGCTTCAGGGCGTCGATCAGCGCGTCCCGGCGCCGCCCGTACGCCGCCGCCACGGCCGTCGCGTCCACCGCGCCGTTCGCCCACAGGTGCACGACCGCCCGTTGCAGCAGATGGCTCACCCAGCCGGGCCCCAGCCGCTGCCGCCCGTGCACCCGGTCCATGGTGACGGGGTCCCCGGTGAGGACGGCGAGCCGCAGGTCGGGGCCGTAGGCCTTGGCGACGGAGCGTACGAAGGCCCAGTCGCGGGTCACCCCGGCCAGGGGGTGCAGCGGCAGGTCGACGATCCGGTGCCCGTGGTCGTCCTCGACGAGCAGGACGTCCGGGTGTTCCTTCAGCACGGAACGCAGGGCACGCGCGCGGGGGGCGCCGACCGCGGCGCCGGTCGGGTTCTGCGCCCGGTCGGTGACGATCAGCGCGCGGGCACCGGCCTCCAGGGCATGGCGTACGTCGTCGGGGACCGGGCCCTCGTCGTCGACGCGCACCGGGACCGTGCGCAGCCCGAGCGCCGGGGCGAGGTCGAACACACTGCCCCAGCCGGGATCCTCGACGGCGACGGCGTCCCCGGGCTTGAGATGGGCCGCCAGCACGCGCTCGATGGCGTCGAGCGATCCGGAGGTGACGACGACGGGACCCTCGGGCACGCCGTCCGCGTCGAGGTCGGCGCGCGCGAGCCGCTCCAGCTCCGCCTCGACCGCGGCCTCCCCGTACATCACGGGATCCCGGTCCGACCGTCCCGCCGCCGCCGCGAACGCCTCGGCGAGGGCGGGCAGCAGTGCCGGGTCGGGGTTGCCGTCGGCCACGTTCCGCACGCCGTCCGGCACCTCGACCCGGATGTAGTCGCGTCCCGTCGTGGCGGGCTTCGAGCGGATCCGGCTGCCCCGCCGCCCGGCGGTCTCGATCACCCCGCGTTCGCGCAGGGTGCGATAGGCGGCGGCGACGGTATTGGGATTCACCCCGAGCCGCTCCGCCAACTCCCGCATCGCCGGAAGCAGTTGCCCCGGCTCGAGGTCCCCGCTACCCACCGCACGCTCGACGCTCGCGGAAATGTCTGCTGCGCGACGCCCTTCGATCCGATACTCTCCTAGCACAAAGAAGATTATGCACTAGTGCAATGGAGAGCGCAATGTCGGAGACGAGCACTCAGCCCGGGACGACGCGGCCCGCCGCCTACACCCCGACCGACCGCACCGTCCCCACCCGTTCCAAGGAGCGTGCCGCCTACGACCACGAGCTGGTCCACGCGATACTCGACGAGGGGTACGTCTGCCACCTCGGCTTCGTCCGGGACGGCGCCCCGGTCGTACTCCCCACCCTCTACGGGCGGGTCGGCGAGCGCCTCTACGTACACGGCTCGACGGGTTCGCGCCCGCTGCGGATGACCGGTCAGGCCGACCCCGGACTGCCCGTCTGCCTGACCGTGACCCATGTCGACGGTCTGGTCCTGGCCCGCTCCGCCTTCCACCATTCGATGAACTACCGCTCCGTGGTGGTGCACGGCATCGCCCACCAGGTGACGGACCCGGTCGAGAAGCGGGAGGCCCTGGACGCGCTGGTCGACCAGGTCGTCCCCGGCCGTTCGTACGACTCGCGCCCTGCCAACGCCAAGGAGCTCGCAGCCACCGCCGTGATCCGCCTCGACCTGAACGAGGTCTCCGCGAAGCTGCGCACCGGCGGCCCGAACGACGACGCGGAGGACCTCGCCCTCCCCCACTGGACCGGGGTCGTCCCCCTCACCAAGGGACACGGCACCCCGATCCCCGCCGACGACCTGGCCCCCGGCATCAAGCTCCCCGACTACCTCGCGACCCTGTGACGCCGAGGCAGCCGAGGCACCGTGCGGGATCCCCCCGGTGCCTCGGCCTCAAGCCTCATACCTGCCTCGTGCCTGCCTCATGCCTCAGACGAACGCCCGTTCCTCCTCGGGCGCCCTCCGGGTGTCGCCCCGAATGCCCCGCGTCTCGGCCACCGCGAGCCCCGCGACCGAACCCAGCATCAACAGGGTGCCCGCGAGCGTCGTCATGGTCAGTCGTTCGCCGAGCAGACCGACGGCCAGCACGGCCGCGCTCACCGGCTCCAGGAGCATGATCACGGAGACGGTCGCGGACCGGACCACGGCGGCGCCCGCGAAGAACAGGGCGTAGGCCAGCGCCGTGGGGACGGCGGCGATATAGACCAGCAGGGCCAGCACGTGGGCCGGTTGGGCGGTGTGCGGGACCAGCCCCTCGGCCAGGCCCAGCGGCAGCAGGCAGACGGTGGTGACGGCGAACGTCCACACCGTCGTACCGGAGCCGTCGACGCGGCCGTCGCGTCCCCACCACCGGGTGAGCAGCGTCATCGTGGAGTATCCGGCCGCGGAGACGACCGCGAGCACCACACCCCAGGGCCGCACCGTGGCACCCCCGGCGCCCAGCGCGAGCACCCCGAGCCCGCCGAGCGCACCGGCGACTGCGGCGCTCCCGCCGCGCCCGAGCCGCTCCCCCAGGATCAGCCGCGCGCCGAGGGCGATGAGCACGGGCCCGGCGCCCAGGGTGACGACGGTCGCCACCGCGAGTCCGGTGGCCTCGACGGCGGCGAAGTAGGCGGTCTGGAAGACGGCGAGCCCAAGGCCCGTGACACCGATCCGCAGGGCCTTGCGGCCGAGCGGCTCCCCGGCGGCCGGCGCGACCCGTCGACGCCACCGCCGATGCCGCGGCAGACGCACGGCGAGCAGCAGCACGAGTCCGCCCGCACAGCGCCAGAAGGAAAGGGCGATCGGCCCCATGTCACTGGCCCGGTAGACCAGTGACGCGGCCGCGCCCGCGGTGCCCCAGGCGGCACCGGCGACGATCAGATAGAGGAGGCCTCGCCCGAGGGGCAGGCCGGAAGCAGCATGCGACACGTGTTTCTCTCCGCGGATACGCGCGGCCGCGCACAAGGCAGCCGCGCCGAAGTTCGGGAAGGACCACGTCGCAGCCCGTGCCCAGCGGGCAGGGGCGTACGGGAAGGTCCTCGGACCTCTTCTGCGGGCAGCGCCGTGCCACCCGGCATCAGGCCGGGCGGGAACTCCGGAGGGCCCGCCTCAGGCGGCCGGAGGCGGCAGAACGAGCGTCGAAGGCATGGTCAGCACCTTAGACGGCGGTCCCGTGGACCGACAACTCCCTCTCGGCGTCGCTCCCGCCACTCGCGACCGGCCCGTCCGAGGGCTTCGCGGGCGCCGACGACTGTGCGATGAACGCGCCGACCAGCACCACCGCACCGCCGAGGATCTGCGGCGCCGAGAGATGCTCACCGAGCAGGACCCAGGCGAGCACGGTCGCGATGACCGCCTCCAGGCAGGCCACGACGCCCGCGACCTGCGGGGAGAGCCTGCGCACGGAGAGCACTCCGGTGACGTAGGCGACGACGGTCGCGATCAGCACGATCCAGCCGAGCAGCAGGGAGGCGGCGACGGATGTGCCGTTCATGTCCGCGCTGCCCCCGAGCACCGACCAGTCCATGGTCCAGGGACGTGCGACGACCGTCAGCACGAGGGCGCCGACGAGCAGGCCGTACGCGATGACGCCGAGTGGGTCCGGTGCCTCCTCGCCCGCGTCGCTGCCCTGGTCGGACAGGACGAAGTAGCCGACCTGGCAACAGGCGGCGCCCAGCGCGAGAAGCAGCCCGACGGCGTCGAAGCTCAGCCCGGACCACACCTGGACGACACAGGCGAGCCCGCCGACCGCGAGGACGACCCCGAGCGCCGCGGCGCGTGTCACAGGCCGGCGCTGCACGAACCGCACCCAGCCGAGCACGAGCGCCGGCGCGAGGTACTCGACGAGCAGTGCGACACCGACGGGGATACGGGAGATCGCGGCGAAGTAGCAGGCCTGGACGCCCGCCACGGCGAGCAGTCCGAACCCGACGAGCAGCGCGGGGCGCCGCCGTACGAGAGCGCGATGGCGCACGGCCAGGGGCAGCATCACCAGCGCGGCGCCCGCGACCCGCAGCCACACCACGTGGAGCGGGTCGAGCCCCGCCTCGATCAGCGGCTTCGCCGCGACACCCGATCCGCCGAAGGCGACCGCCGACGCTAGCGCGAGGCCCAGCCCGACGCCCTTCCCACGGTTGTCCTGACTGCCCTGAGAGGTATGCACCGCCACATGATGACAGGCGACGACATGAGCGTCACCCCCAATGACACCTGTCTCAACGGTTGGACCGGCAGCCCTGGTCGCCACCACCGACGTACGTCTCGAAGTCGGGGCGGAACTCGCACGCGAACTCGTCCTCGATGTCGAAGGCGTTCTCGATGCGCACAAGCAGCGTCTGGACGTCCACACCGGCCCGCCGCAGGACCTCGACGGCCCGCGACTGCGGATCGGTGACGATCGCGGCGAGCAGATCGAGACAGCGGGCCCGCTCGTCACCGCGCAGTTCGGCACGCTCGCACGCGCTCTCCATGGCACCGGCCGCCATCGGCGACCAGCCCGCCTCGGCCACGACCGGTGACCAGCCCGCCTCGGCGACGACCGGAACCGCCCCCGAGTCCTCGACGCCGCTCTGCCAGCGCAGTCCGTAGCCGATGCTGCGCTGCACGAGATAACCGAGCAGCCGGGCGACCTGCGGGGCGCCGTCGAAGACGGTGCGCACCTGGGGGTCGGCCTCCAGAAGTGAGTGCAGCAGATGGGCGGTGTCGATCTGGCGGTCGCCGTCCCGCAGCGCCCGCCTGCGCGCGCCGGAGACCACCGACGCCAGCTCGGCAGCGAGCCTGGCATCGAGTTCCGTGCGGTGGGAGCCGCTCTCGGCGGCCGGTTGCTGGGGGATACGCGGTGGCACAACCCCTACCCCATCAGTCCCGGCGACCCGGGTCATCCTCGGTGGGCAGCATCTTCACGTCCCACACAGGGTGGGCTTGCGCGGGTACGTTCTCCTCCTCACGGATGACTTCGCACCGTTTTCGCCTCAGGGCGCGCGCCGCCTTGGCACTGCCACGAGGGGCCCTTCCCGCACGCATGGGACCTGTTCGACGCGGCGGTGACACGTCGGGTGGGCCGACTTCACAATTCCTGACGGTTCATCAGTATTGAATGTTCCGAGGGCTGCGGCTACGTTCCGCGACACCGTAGCTGCGCCGGGCGCAGCGCCTGACACAAAGGGGTGGTCGCATGGCCGAAGTCAGCGCGGAAGCACGCATCGAGGCGCCTGCCGAGAAGGTCTGGGCGCAGCTCACGGACTTCTCCTCGTACGGCGAGTGGAACTCGACCCACACCAACTTCCCCAAGGGCGGCCCCGCCTCACTCGAGGTCGGCGGCACCTTCCAGGAGAACATGAAGCTCATGGGCTTCCCGGCCGAGGTCGAGTGGACCATCGAGGAACTGGAGCCCGTCCGCACCCTGGCCATCCGCGGCAAGGGTCCGATGGCGGTGACCGTCGCCACCCGCTACACCCTGACCCCCGACGGCGACGCCACCTCGGTGCGGATCGACGGGGAGTTCACCGGCGCGGCCGTCTCGCTGATGGCGGGCAAGCTCAAGGACTCGGCGACGGCCGCCCTCAACGAATCGCTGCGCAAGCTGGCCGGACTGGTGACCTGAGTCCCGCACCTGCTCCGAGACCCGCGCCCAGCCCCCGTACATCGACAGGCGCCCCGCGGAAACACTTCCACGGGGCGCCGTCAGGTACCACAGCATGCCCGTCAGTCCTCGTCGGCGAGGATCAGGTACAGCTTCTTGCGGGCTTCGTTGATGACCGCCAGCGCCTTGTCGCGCTGGTCCTTGCTGCCGGTCTTCCAGACCTGGCCGAAGGCCTCCATGAGACCGAAGCCGGCCTGCCGGATCTCGTGCAGCGTCTCCCAGTCGACCCCGCGCCCGGCCTCTTCCCACGGCGCCTCGGGACCCGCCTCGGCCGCTGCGCGGCCTTCGTCGGTGAGCGAGAACAGCTTCTTGCCACCCTCGGCCGCGCTGGTGATGAGACCCTCGTCCTCCAGCAGCTGGAGGGTCGGGTAGACCGAACCCGGGCTGGGCTTCCATGCCCCGCCGCTGCGCTCGGCGATCTCCTGGATCATCTCGTAGCCGTGCATGGGCCGGTCCTTGAGAAGGGCCAGGATCGACGCGCGTACGTCACCGCGCCGCGCCCTGCCGCCCGGACCGCCCCGGCCGCCGCGCCGGCCACCCCAGGGGCCCGGCCCGAAGCCGAACCCGGGGCCGCCGGGGCCACCGCCCGGACCACCCGGTCCGAAGGGCCCGAAAGCCCCACGCCGCCCTTCGAAGCGGCCGCGGTCACGCGGACCGGGCCCTCCGTGTCGGCCATGTCCACGTTCGAATCCAAATTCCTGTCCTTGGGGACGCATCGCCATCACTCCATTCACTCGTTGATCGGTCGCGATGCGTCAACGATATATCGGAATAGCTCGCCTGACAAGACCCGAGGATCCGGGCAGGTCAGGGGGCCGGACTGCCACAACCGGTCCAGATCCCCGGAATTGGCCTTGTCCCGCGGCCCGCTCGGGCCGCTAGCGTCGGGGCATGCGGATTCGAATCGTCGACGCCTTCACCGACCGTCCCTTCACAGGCAACCCGGCAGGGGTCCTCCTCCTCGACCACGACACCTTCCCCGAGGACAGCCGGCTCCAGAGCATCGCCCTGGAGGTCAACCACGCGGAGACGGCGTTCGCGCACCGCCTCCCCGAAGGCGGCGACGCCGACTGGGCGCTGCGCTGGTTCACCCCCGTCGCCGAGGTCGCGATGTGCGGGCACGCGACCCTCGCCACCGCACACGTCCTGCGCACCACGGGCGCCCACACGGGACCGGTGCGGTTCGCCACGCTCAGCGGCGTGCTCATCGCCACGCCCCACGAGGACGGTTCCCTGACGCTGGACTTCCCCACCGCTCCGCTCACCCCGGTCGAGGTCCCGGACGGCGTCGCCGAGGCCCTGGGCGCCGAGCCGCTCACGACCCTCGACACCGGCCCGAACACCGGCGACCTGCTGATCGAGGTCGCCGACGAGAAGACGGTCCGGGGACTCGCCCCCGACCACAGGGCCCTCGCCCGGTACTCCGAGCGCGGCATCATCGCGACCGCCCGCGCCGAAGACCCCTCCCAGGGCTACGACTTCGTCTCGCGCTGCTTCTTCCCGAACGTCGGCATCGACGAGGACCCGGTCACCGGCAGCGCCCACACCGCCCTCGCGCCCTACTGGTCCGAGCGCCTCGGCCGCCCCGGCCTCACCGGCCTGCAGGCCTCCCCGCGCTCCGGCCTCGTCCGCACCGAGCTGCGCGGCGACCGTACGCTCCTCACGGGCCACGCGGTCACGGTCATCGAGGGCGATCTGCTCGCGTAGCGACGCACGAAAGAGACGTACTGAGGCACACGAGGCGCACGAAAGAGACGCACGAAAAAGCCGTACAAAAAAGGGGCGTACGAGACTGTCGTACGCCCCTTTCGGACCCGCTCACCCCGCTGCTCAGGCGGTCGGCAGCCAGCCCACCTTCCCCGCCAGCAGCGCGTATCCCACGAACGCCCCGATGTCGAGCAGCGAGTGCGCCACCACGAGCGGGCCGACCCGGCCCCACCGCCGGTACAGGTAGACGAAGACCACGCCCATCGCCATGTTCCCGATGAAGCCGCCGATGCCCTGATAGAGGTGGTACGAGCCGCGCAGCACCGCGCTCGCCACCAGCGCGGTCCCCGGCGTCCAGCCCAACTGCCCGAGCCGGCGCAGCAGGTACCCGACGACGATGACCTCCTCCAGTACGGCGTTCTGCACGGCCGACAGGATCAGTACCGGGTACTTCCACCACACGCCGGGCAGCGCTTCCGGCACCACGGTCAGGTTGGCGCCGAACCCCCGGGCCGCCAGATAGAAGGCGATGCCCGTGCTGCCGATCACCGCCGCGATCGCGGCCCCCCGCCCGAGGTCGGGCCAGGGCCGCGTACGGTCGAACCCGATCACACGCAGCCCCTTGCCCTCCCTCATCAGAAAGTGCGCGACCAGTGCGACCGGGACCAGGGCCGACGCGATGCCGAACAACTGCCAGGCCAGATCCAGCCAGGGGCGACCCGGCGCCGCCGAGGCGTTGAGCGTGGCCGCCTGGTCCTTGAGGCCTCCCGGTTTGGTGACCGACCCGACAAAGCTGATCAGCGCGGACACTCCGCTCGCCCCGAGCGACAGGCCCAGGACCAGCAGTGTCTCGTCCCGGAAAATCCGTCGCGTCAGCCGCTCCTCGGGAAAGGAATCGGCCACCGACCCCGCCTCCACCTGCACTCCCGCCTCCAGTTGAGTAATCCCGCCTCATCCCCATCTTCGCCCCGCTAGGGTCTCGAAAGAAGTTGCGAAGATCGTGTGCGACAGGCCGTCGGGGGGACGGACGCCGTACGGGCGTACCTCCCCCTCGCCTTCTGCCTCACGGCTGTTTCTACGGCTTTCTCGCGACTCCGGCTCATTCAGGGAGGGCACCACCGTCATGGGACGTCACAGCTTGCCCGATGCGTACGGGGCGGGCGCGGCCGACCCCCGTCCACGCGCACGCCGCCGTACGGTGGCCATCGCGACGGTGCTGGTTCTCACGGTCGCCGCGGGCACGGCGGTCGCGGTCCGTGGTGGTCTGCTCTCCTTCGGCTCGTCCTGCCGGGACAACGCCATACCCCTCAAGATCACCGCGTCCCCGGACATGGCGCCCGCCCTCAGGGCCGTCGCCGAACACGCCCGCGACCACAACATCACTTCCGACGGCCACTGCATCGCCGTCACCGTGACGGCCCGCGAGTCGTACAAGGTCGCCGACGCACTGAGGTCGGGCAACAAGTCCGACGTCCAGGCGTGGGTGCCGGACTCCGCCCTGTGGGTGAGCCGGGTCACCGGTGAGAGCAACGCGACGCGGGTGACCGCGGCAGGCAGCGTCGCCTCCTCTCCGGTCGGCGTCGCGATGGTCCCGTCGGCCGCGAAGTCGCTGGGGTGGCCGGAGAGGACGTACACCTGGACCGAGTTGGCGGGCGCCTCGATGCAGGACGACCGGCTGAGGCTCGGTGCGGCCGACCCGGTGCACAGCGCGGCCGGCCTGCTCGCGCTGACCCAGCTCGGCACCGCCGCGGCCGCCATCAAGGGAGGTGACGCCCAGGCGGCGGCCATGGCGAAGACGCTCTCCCAGCGCACGTCCGCCAGCGACAGCCAGGTCCTGGCCACCCTCCCGCACGACTCCTCCCGCACCGAGCAGGGCAACCCGAACCGCAACCAGGCGCTGATCCTCTCCGAGCAGTCGGCGTTCGCGTACAACTCCTCGGCCGACAGAGGCGCCGGACTCGACCTCTTCTACCCGAAGGACGGATCACCGCGGCTCGACTACCCGTTCACCCTGGTCGACGAGTCACGGCTGAACACCGACACGAGCCGTGCCGCGCTTCGGTTCATGACGCTGCTCGGCGAGTCGGACGGGCGGCGGATCCTGGAGCGGTACGGGTTCCGCACGGACGACGAGAAGGTCTCGCCCGCGCTGGTCACCAAGGCCGGCGGCCGCGCCCCGCAGCCGTTCGCCGGCGCACCGCTCGAACCCGCCCCGGCGAAGGCGGTCGACGAGGCACTCGGCACGTGGACGATCACGGTGCAGAGCGCCCGGATCACCACGGTCGTCGACGCCTCCGCGTCCATGGCGCAGCCGGTGCCCGGCACCGGCCAGTCCCGTATGGACGTCACCAGGGCGTCCCTGCTGCAGGCCCTCGCGACCTTCACCTCGGAGGACGAGATCGGGCTGTGGAAGTTCTCCACCCGCCTGGACGGCGACCGCGACTACCGGGTGCTGGTGCCCACGGAACGCCTGGGCGACCGCAAGGGCAACGGCACCCAGCGGGACAGGCTGTCGGCGGCGTTCAGCTCCCTGACTCCCGTCCCGAACGGCGCGACGGGCCTGTACGACACCACGCTCGCCGCGTACAAGGCGGCCACCTCCTCCTACGTCAAGGGGAAGTTCAACGCGCTGGTGCTGCTGACCGACGGCGTCAACCAGGACCCGGGAAGCATCTCGCGCTCCGCCCTCGTCACCCAACTGCAGAAGCTCACCGACCCGCGGCGCCCGGTGCCGCTCATCGCGATCGCCGTGGGCCCGGACGCCGACAAGGCGGAGGTCCAGGAGATCGCCAAGGCGACCGGCGGCTCCGGCCAGCAGGTCAACGACCCCACGCAAATCCACTCGGTGATCCTCAAGGCGATCGTGGCAGCGGGCAGCCAGAGCCAAGGCTGACACCCCCCCCCAAAAAAAAACCACCACCACAGCCCACCCTGCCCTGGGACACTCCCGCGGGCCATCCCGGGCCAGGAACCCTCACACAGGCCATCCGCCCCAACCACACCGACGACAGGCCGCCTGGCTCCGGGGACACCGGCTCGGGGAGCTCATCCCCGCATCCCCACTACGACCAGCCCGCCCCGATCAGCCCAGAGGTACCGGCTCCGGCAGTCCCACCGGCCAGGTGTGCACGGGCTCACCGAGGTGCATCAACTCGCCGTAGCGCCGGGTGGTCGCGGCCAGCGCGGCATTCCTCCCGAGGCCCTTCTCCAGCGCCTGGTGGAAGGTGGCCGCCTGCCAGGTCGCCCCGTTCGCCCGCAACCGGCACCGGTCCTCGATCACCCCCAGGTAGTAGTCCCGGTCGGCCGGCTCGACGCCCCATGCATCCAGCCCCGCCGCGGCGAGCGGCAGCAGTTCGTCACGGACCAGGTGCACGGCCTCGACCTGCGCGGTGGTACCCCCGTACCGTCCCCGCCGCGGCCATTCCAGACGCGCGTCGATGCCATGGCGGCAGGCCGCGTCGAAGTTGGCCGCCGCGGCCTCGAACGACAGCCGTGTCCACACGGGCCGCGCCTCCTCGGCGAGCGCGCGCACGACCCCGTAGTAGAACGCCGCGTTGGCGACGACATCGGTGACGGTGGGACCGGCGGGCAGCACCCTGTTCTCGACGCGCAGGTGCGGGACTCCGTCGGCGACGTCGTACACGGGCCGGTTCCAGCGGTAGACCGTGCCGTTGTGCAGCACGAGTTCGGCGAGCCTGGGAATGCCTCCGGCGTCGAGGACCGCGAGCGGGTCCTCCTCGTCGCTGATGGGCAGCAGAGGCGGGAAGAAGCGCAGGTTCTCCTCGAAGAGGTCGTACGCCGAGGAGATCCACCGCTCGCCGAACCAGGTGCGCGGACGCACCCCCTGAGCCTGGAGCTCGGGCGGCCGGGTGTCGGTGGACTGCTGGAACAACGGCGGCCGCGACTCACGCCACAGCTCACGGCCGAACAGGAAGGGCGAGTTGGCACCGATCGCCACCTGCACGGCGGCAACGGCCTGCGCCGCGTTCCACACGTCCGCGAAGCGGGCCGGAGTGACCTGGAGATGCAACTGCACGGAGGTGCAGGCGGCCTCGGGCGCGATGGACTTCGACGTACAGACGAGGCGCTCCACCCCGTCGATGTCGAGCACGAAGTCCTCGCCGCGGGCGGCCACGATCTGATCGTTGAGCAGGGTGTAGCGATCGACGTCCGACAGGTTCGAGGAGACCAGGTCGTCACGGTCGAGGGTCGGCAGAATCCCGATCATCATGATTCCCGCGTCGAGTTCGCCGGCCTTTCGATGGGCATATGCGAGCGAGGTGTGCAACTCCTCGGCGAGCCGGTCGAATACCCGGCCGTCCAATCGATGTGGGGCTATGTTGACTTCCAGGTTGAACATGGCAAGTTCTGTTTGAAAGTCTCGGCTCGCAATCCTTTCGAGTACTTGCGCATTCATCATCCTGGGCATGCCGTCGGGCCCGGCGAGATTCAGTTCGATCTCCAGCCCCATGAGATTCTTCGGGCGATCGAACCGCTTCTCCTCCAGCAGCCGCGCCAGCCCCGTCAGACACTGCCGGAGCTTGCCTCGGTAGTGCCGGCGATCGGACAGGTCGTACGACCCTGCCACGACCTTCTCTCCCATCGAAGCGTCCCTCCTCGAATGGGCAGACCGATCCTCCGGCCCCTGCCGTCCCGGAGGATGATGCCCAGGCAACACGATCGATAACGCCCTGTACGGCCTCGTCGACCGCTACCCTGGTACCCGTTGTCCGGAGGCACATTCACGGGGCATGAACCAGGGCACAGTTTCAGCCTGACACGATCTCGTGAAAAACGCCGACGAGAATCGGCCGACCGCTCCGACAAAGCAATCCGAGGTCACCGGCGGGCCCCGACACGGAATCGGGATGAACTTCTCGTTTCATCGACCGAATATCGCCTTGCTCTTCATATTCAGGACAGCTAGATGAAACACCACCTGAACACGTGTCGTATAAACTCCGCAAACGAGGCGGAGAGTTGGCGCTCGCGGTCCTAGGTCCTGTCGTCGAGGTGACGTGCGGCAGGCGACATCCTGTCGGCAGATCCAGACCCCTCGCCCCTCCGACCCCGAGAGCTGACAGCGCCGTCCGCCCCCGCCCTCGCGCCACTGTGCCTGTCGAATGAGAGGCGACCCACCATGCCGCTGCATGTCCCCCCGGCTCCCTCGCCCGCCCTGCGCACCGTCCTCACGGCACTCGGTTCCCCCACCGCAGTCCGCGAGGCCCGCACCCCGTCCCTACGTATGGCCCAGGGACCCGTCACCCCCGAACTCCCGTTGCCCGTACACGTTCTGGACCGCATCACACCGGCCGGCGCCTCCGCCACCCGGCTCGCCGGATGGCGCTTCCTGATCCGCTGCGGCGAGCGGTCGGTGGCCGCGGCCGACACCATGCTCACTCCCGACGGCTGGGCCTTCTCGCACTTCTTCGAAGGCCCCTACATCGCCTCCACCGAGCGCGCCCTGCGTCATGCCGAGAACATGGGCCAGCCGTACCAACCACGGCTGTTGTCCGTTCCCGAGCTCTACATGCTCACCCTCTGGCTGCACGGCGACTGCGCCGCGGACGGCGCCACCGGGCACCCGGCCGCCACCGATCTCCTGGTGCCGCTGGCGCCCGCGCCGCCCGGTATCGCCGCGCATCGCCCGCACCGCGTCGCCGAACTCCTCCCGGTCCTCACACACCGGCTCAGCCCCGCCCCACTGCTCAGCTCGCCCGCGTAATCACCCACCCGCAGAAGCACACCGAGCGCATCGCCCCGTGCCCCGCCACCGTTGTCCCGGTCGCGGGGCACGTTGCCGCCCGAGCCCGTCCGCTCGTTCGGGCCCCACAGCGCTCGTACGAGGGAGAACGCCCCTCCGCCCCGACCGGACTAGCCCCATCCGGCCACCGCGAACCCCCCGAAGGGACCGTGCAGTTGGACTGAACCGTCCGCACGGGTGACGCGTCTCCAACCTGTGAGGAGCGCTGCTGCGAAATCCCTGCGGATTGACGCCCGTAGGGCAACACTGGGTTCCAAACACACACCACCGGGGGGCGGCCATGAGCACTTCAAGCCGCGGGAAAGACACCACAGCCACCACTCATCTCTCATCCCAGCGAAAGATCCCATCCATGTGCCAGCACCAGCCACCGTGTCCGACAGCCGAATCAGCCGACCGGGAGTCCGCCCGCCTCGTGGCGCACCACCCGGAGCAGGGATGGAGCCTGCTGTGCAACGGCGTTCTGCTCTTCGAGGACACCGGTGAGCTCCTGCCCGACGGCCAGATCATCGCCCCGCACCGCCCCCAGGGCAGCGAGCACGTGATGACGGCCGCCTGAGCCGCACAACCGGGTGGCGGTGACCGTCACCCAGACATGGAGAGGGGCCGGCCCGGAGACGTGATCTCCGAACCGGCCCCGACGCGTATCCGAGGGTGACTACTCTTCGTAAGCGTCCAGCGGCGGGCAGGAACAGACCAGGTTCCGGTCGCCGTACGCCTGGTCGATGCGGCGCACCGGCGGCCAGTACTTGTCCGCGGCCGAGACACCGGCCGGGAAGACGGCCTCCTCGCGGGTGTACGCGTGCTCCCACTCGCCGCCGAGCGCGGCGGCGGTGTGCGGCGCGTTCCGCAGCGGGTTGTCCTCGGCCGCCCAGACGCCCGAGCCGACCTTGTCGATCTCCGCGCGAATGGCGATCATCGCCTCGCAGAACCGGTCGATCTCGATCAGGTCCTCGGACTCGGTGGGCTCGATCATCAGCGTGCCGGCCACCGGGAAGGACATCGTCGGCGCATGGAACCCGTAGTCGATGAGCCGCTTGGCGATGTCGTCGACGCTGACGCCGGTCGCCTTGGTCAGCGGACGCAGATCGATGATGCACTCGTGCGCGACCAGCCCGCCGGGGCCGGTGTAGAGCACGGGGAAGTGCGGCTCCAGGCGCTTGGCGATGTAGTTCGCGGACAGCACCGCCACCTGCGTGGCCCGCTTGAGGCCCTCACCGCCCATGAGACGGACGTACGCCCAGGAGATCGGCAGAATGCCCGCCGAGCCCCAGGGAGCGGCCGAGATCGGTCCCACGCCGGTCTCGGGACCGGCCGCGGGCTGCAGCGGGTGGTTCGGCAGGTACGGCGCCAGGTGCGCGCGTACGCCGACCGGGCCCACGCCCGGACCGCCGCCGCCGTGCGGGATGCAGAACGTCTTGTGCAGGTTCAGGTGGGAGACGTCACCACCGAAGTGGCCCGGCTTGGCGAGGCCCACCAGCGCGTTGAGGTTGGCACCGTCGACGTACACCTGCCCGCCCGCCTCGTGCACCTGCGCGCAGATGTCGGCGACGTGCTCCTCGAACACACCGTGCGTCGAGGGGTACGTGATCATCAGCACGGACAGCTCGTCGCGGAACTGCTCGATCTTCGCGCGCAGGTCCTCGACGTCGATCTCGCCGTCCTCGGCGGTCTTCACGACGACGACCTTCATGCCGGCCATCACGGCGCTCGCGGCGTTCGTGCCGTGCGCGGAGGACGGGATCAGGCAGACCGTGCGCTGGTCATCGCCGTTGGCCCGGTGGTAGCCGCGTACGGCCAGCAGCCCGGCCAGCTCGCCCTGGGAGCCCGCGTTCGGCTGGAGCGACACCTTGTCGTACCCGGTGACCTCGGCGAGCCGCTCCTCCAGCTCCTGGATGAGCGTGAGATAGCCCTGCGCCTGCTCGGCGGGCACGAAGGGGTGCAGCTGGCCGAACTCGGGCCAGGTGACCGGCTCCATCTCGGTGGTCGCGTTGAGCTTCATGGTGCAGGAGCCCAGCGGGATCATGCCGCGGTCGAGCGCGTAGTCACGGTCGGACAGCCTGCGCAGGTAGCGCAGCATCGCGGTCTCGGAGCGGTACTGGTGGAAGACCGGGTGCGTGAGGTAGTCGTCGGTGCGCAGCAGCGCCGCGGGCAGCGTGTCCTCGGCGATGGCGTCCAGGGCCTCGATGTCACCGTCGACGCCGAACGCGGTCCAGACGGCGCCCACCTGCTTGCGGGCGGTGGTCTCGTCGCAGGCGATCGACACGTGGTCGGCGTCGACGAGATGGAGGTTGACGCCTCCGCTGCGCGCGCCCGCCACGACCTCGGCGGCCCGGCCCGGCACCCGCGCGGTCAGCGTGTCGAAGTAGGCACCGTGCACGACCTCGACCCCGCCGGCCGTCAGGCCCGCGGCGAGGATCGTGGCGTACCGGTGCGTACGCCGCGCGATGGTCCGCAGGCCCTCGGGACCGTGGTAGACGGCGTACATGCCGGCCATCACCGCGAGCAGCACCTGCGCCGTACAGATGTTGCTGGTCGCCTTCTCGCGGCGGATGTGCTGCTCCCGCGTCTGCAGGGCGAGCCGGTACGCCTTGTGTCCGTCGGCGTCCACGGAGACGCCCACCAGCCGGCCGGGCAGGCTGCGCGCGAAGGTCTCGCGCACCGCCATGTATCCGGCGTGCGGACCGCCGAAGCCCATCGGCACGCCGAAGCGCTGGGTCGTACCGATCGCGATGTCGGCGCCGAGCTCACCGGGTGAGGTGAGCAGCGTGAGGGCGAGCAGGTCGGCGGCGACCGTGACCACCGCGCCGAGCTCGTGCGCCTGCTCGATGACGGGCTTCAGGTCGCGTACGGCACCGGAGGCACCCGGGTACTGGATCAGCACGCCGTTGATCTCACGCCCGGCGATCTCGGCCGGGATGCCCTCGCCCAGGTCGGCGACGACGATCTCGACGCCGGTCGGCTCGGCGCGGGTCTCGATGACGGCGACGGTCTGCGGCAGGGTGTCCGCGTCGACCAGGAAGAGGCCCTTCTTGTTCTTGCCCATGCGCCGGGACAGCGCCATCGCCTCGGCGGCGGCGGTGCCCTCGTCGAGCAGCGAGGCCCCGGAGGTGGGCAGCCCGGTCAGCTCGGCGACGACGGTCTGGAAGTTCAGCAGCGCTTCGAGCCGCCCCTGGGAGATCTCCGGCTGGTACGGCGTGTACGCGGTGTACCAGGCCGGGTTCTCCATGACGTTGCGCAGGATCACCGGCGGCGTGAACGTGCCGTAGTAGCCGAGACCGATCATCGAGTCGAGCACCTGGTTGCGGTCCGCGAGAGAGCGCAGCTCGGCCAGTACCTCGGCCTCGGTGCGCGCGCCCGGCAGCTCCAGCGCCTCGGCGTTCTTGATGACGTCCGGCACAGCGGCGGCCGTCAGCTCGTCGAGCGAGCCGTACCCGACCTGCGCGAGCATCTTGGCCCGTGCCTCGGGGTCGGGCCCGATGTGGCGCTGCTCGAAGGGGATTCCCTGTTCGAGCTCGGAGAGCGGAATGCGATGGGCGGTCATTGCGGAGGCCTCCTGGTCTGACACGACCTTCGAGGGGCACCACGGCGCGGGTACCCCGACGGCCTCCCCCTCTGTCATCTCAACCTGAGAGCTTCACCGGACCGCCTGCTCACTGCGACCCGGCTTTCACCGTCGGTGAGAGCGGAGGCCTTCGACACCCGCCCTGCTTTCCAGAGTGACCTCGTCCGTGCGGTACGTGTGCCTGAGAGATTCCGGGGAGGATTTGCTCCTTCGGCGCCTCCGATGATGCCTGGAGGACTCTCCCGCACGGGGTCAGCAGCCGCTTGCCAGCCTACCAGCGAGGACAACGCACGAGCTTTCGAGTGGCCACCTTCCCGAATGTGCTCTTTTGTAGTGCTTACGGATGAGTTGCTAGCGAGTGGAGGGACCGTGCAGACCGACATCGATCCGCGCAACCTGATCGGCCGCAAGGCGCTCGACCGCAACGGCGCCAAGATCGGCACGGTCGACGAGGTCTATCTCGACGACGCGACCGGCGTCCCGGAGTGGGCCGCCATACGGACGGGCCTGTTCAGCAGGGACGCCTTCGTCCCCCTGGAGCCCAGCGAAGTCGTGGAGGGCACACTGCGTGTCCCCTTCGACCGCGCCCTGATCAAGGACGCCCCCGACTTCGGCGTGGGCCGCCACCTCTCCCCCGAACAGGAACTCCAGCTCTACCACCACTACGGCCTGGACGTGACCCCCCCACCGCCACCCCCGGACCGCGACTTCGGCCATCTGGCGGGCACGGACGAGGGTTGACTTCTCAGGATGGGGCCCAGCTGACGCGCCCTGTCGGGGGCGCGGGGAACTGCGCGACCAGCCACATACCGCCCGCAGCGCCAAGCCGACTTCACCCCCCACGGCGATCGCACACGGGCCCCCTCACCAACGGCAACGGATCAGCCAACTCCAACGCAACATCATCCGTACGAAACGTCCGCACACGCCCCGGCTCGGAGTAAGGCGTCTCGAACCGCACGGTCACCCTCCCGAGCCCACTCCCCTGCACCCACCCGTGCCCGAACTCCGCATGCCGCACGTCATGCCCCGCAGGCCACCGCCGCTCGGCGGGCGGCGTCTGCTCGGCAGCCGCTTCCTCCGCCCTCTCTTCGCCCGGCTGCTCCAGTACCGCCGACTCCCCCGCGGCGGCCTCCGCCTCCGCTTGCGCCTGGGCCTGGGCCTGGGCGAACAGGTCCTCTTGCGTGTAGTCGGCGAGCCCCGAGACGCCGACCCCCAGCAGCCGCACGCCCCCGGTCGTGTCCACCGCCTCCAGAAGCCGCGCGGCGGCCTCCCGTACGACGCCGGGGTCGTCCGTCGGCCCCCGCAGCGTCTCGGACCGGGTCAGCGTCGAGAAGTCGTACCTCCGCACCTTCAGCACGATGGTCCGCCCCGACAGCCCGGCGTCCCGCAGCCGCCGCACACACCGGTCGGCGAGCCGCTGCACCTCCAGGCCGACCCGCATCCGGTCGTGGATGTCCACGTCGTACGTGTCCTCCACCGACACGGACTTCGTCCCCCGCTCGGCCACCACGGGCCGCTCGTCGTGCGCCAGCGCCATCGCGTACAGCGCGTGCCCGTGCGCCTTCCCCACCAGCCGTACGAGCTCGTCCTCGCCCGCCTCGGCGATCTCGTCGACCGTGGTGATCCCTGCCCGGCGCAGATGGTCCCCGGTCGCCGGCCCGACACCAGGCAGCGTCCGCACCGACATCGGCCCCAGCAGCGCGCGCTCCGTCCCCGGTTCGATGACCACGAGACCGTCGGGCTTCGCCTGCTCCGAAGCGATCTTGGCGAGCATCTTGGACGCGGCGAGCCCCACCGAACCCGTCAGCCCCGTGACGGCCCGGATGTCCGCGCGCAGCTTCACCCCGGCCAGCCGCGCGGAAGCCTCGTCCCAGGCCGCTTGCCCCGCCTCCAGATCGACGAACGCCTCGTCCAGGCTCAGCGGCTCCACCAACGGCGACAGGGCCCCCAGCAGCCCCATCACCTGCTCGCTGACCTCCCGGTAGAGGGTGAAGCGGGGCACGAGATACGCGGCGTTCGGCGCCAGCCGCCGTGCCTGGGCCATGGGCATTGCCGAGTGCACCCCGAAGACCCGTGCCTCGTACGAGGCGGTCGCGACGACTCCGCGGGGTCCGAGCCCGCCCACGACCACGGCCTTCCCGCGCAGGCTCGGCTTGGCTGCCTGCTCCGCCGAGGCGAAGAAGGCATCCATGTCGAGATGCAGGATCGTAGGCGCGGTTCTCACATCTCCGATGCTGCCCTACGCCACTGACAATGCCTCTGAGGACCTCAGACGGCCCGATTGCGCCGACGCGCCAGCTCGTCCGTCGGGTTGTGCCTGACGAGCGTCTCGCCCGTGTCCACGCGCTCCCCGTGCAGCTGCGAGAGCGCGCTCTCGACGTCCCGCCACACCACGCCCACGGCGATCCCGAAGACGCCCTGGCCGCCCTGCAACAGGGCGTGGACCTCGTCGGGCGAGGAACATTCGTAGACGGTCGCGCCGTCGCTCATCAGCGTCATCCGCTCCAGGTCCCGGAAGCCGCGTTCCCTGAGGTGCTGGACCGTGGTGCGGATGTTCTGCAACGACACTCCCGTGTCGAGGAACCGCTTCACGATCTTCAGGACGACGACATCCCGGAAGCTGTAGAGCCGCTGGGTTCCCGACCCGTAGGCCGGCCGTACGCTCGGTTCGACCAGACCGGTCCTGGCCCAGTAGTCCAGCTGCCGGTAGGTGATGCCCGCGGCGGCACACGCCGTAGGACCGCGGTAGCCGATCTCCTCGGCAGCCGCCACTCCCTCACCGTGCTCGCCAGACACCGCTGTCGGCCGCTGCGGAATGTGATCGGCCGCGCTGCCGTGAAGCGGGTACGGGCTGCTCTCCCCCAGACTTCGTCCGGGGGCACCCCCAGCCGTACCGTCGCCGCTGCTTCTCACGCCGACCTCCGTCCTTGACCTGCCCTCTCGACGGTAGGCAGTCACCGGGGGTGCGTCAACGATCGCCACACTCGGCACGCCGGGTGATAATCACCCTAGGAGTGGTTTCCCGTGTCCCACCGCGGGGAAAGGCTAGCCGAATGCTCTCGGAGCGGGCCGCAGCGCGCCATACGGGCCACGGGCACTTGCCGCCCCGGAGTCCTGCGGTCCATCGGTTTGTCAGGGGGCGGACGCCACGCCCTGACCCACGAGCCCGGCGTCCGATCGCCCACCCGCGGGCGATCGGTCCGGTCACCGGTTGACCGGTCCCCTCACTGGCTGTTGGTCCCGAAGTCCTCGGGCGAGATCTGGTCGAGGAACTCTCGGAACTTCTCCACCTCGTCCTCCTGCTCGTCCGGGATCGCGATGCCGGCGTCGTCGAGCACCCCGTCACTGCCGTAGATCGGCGTTCCGGTGCGCAGCGCCAGCGCTATGGCGTCGGACGGGCGGGCACTGACCTCGACCCCGCTGGCGAACACCAGCTCCGCGTAGAAGACCCCCTCGCGCAGATCAGTGATGCGCACCTCGGTGAGCTCCTGGCCGACGGCTTCCAGCACGTCCTTGAACAGGTCGTGGGTCAGCGGTCGCGCGGGGGCCATGCCCTGCTGGGCGAAGGCGATCGCCGTCGCCTCCCCCGGTCCGATCCAGATGGGGAGGTAACGGTCGCCTCCCACTTCACGCAGGAGCACGATCGGTTGGTTGGAGGGCATTTCGACCCGGACACCTACGACATCGAGCTCGTTCACACAGCAACCCTAGGCCGTGCCCGGGACGTTTGGGTAGTCGGGCACAGAACGGGTGGCCGATCCGGACGCCCACCGGGCACTTCGGGTCAGGGCAGCCGGACGCCCAGCGCGGTCTGCACCAGTGCCGCGTGCAGCTTCACCGTGAGCCCCGCCAGCTCCTTCGTACGGGCCTCGGCGTGCGCCCTGGTCTGCGGATTGCGGTGGCGCCGCAAAGGGGACACCACCTGGTCCACGAGCCCCGCGTCACGGTCCGCCGCGGCCTTCATCGCACGCAAATGGCGCGGCTCGATCCCGAACCGCCCGAGCTCGGCGACGAGCGCGGCGACCGTCACCGCCTCAGCGTCATATGCCCCGTCCGGAAGCGGGGCGAGGAGTCCGTACGACTCCCACTCCTGAAGCTCCTGCTCACCGATCTCGGCGGCGGCCAGCAGCTCCGCACGGCCCACCCGGGCCGCTGTGGGCGCCTCGGGCTCCCCGAAGAGGTCACCGAGCCCACCGAACGGCTCCCCGTCGCCGGAGTCGCGCTGCCGCCCCACGGACGGCAGCCGCACCGGCTCCCCACGCTCCAGAGCGTCCAGATGCTCGCGGATCACCTTCAACGGCAGATAGTGGTCCCGCTGCATCCGCAGTACGTGCCCGAGGCGCTCGACGTCGGCCTGGCTGAACTTGCGATACCCCGAGGGGGTCCGCTGCGGCTCGATGAGCCCCTCCGACTCCAGGAACCGGATCTTGGAGATCGTGACTTCGGGGAACTCGTCGCGCAGCGTGTTCAGCACCGAGCCGATGCTGATCAGCCCACTGTCCGCTGCGGCGGTACCGCTCCCGGCACCGCCGCTCGGTGATCGAAGCATGGACCTTCCTGAGGGTCCCCCCGGACGGAGTCCGGGGGAGGGTCAGATGCCTCGCTGGCTCGCGTAGAAGACCAGCCGGTACTTGCCGATCTGCACCTCATCGCCGTTCGACAGCGGGACCGAGTCGATTCGCTCCCGGTTGACGTACGTACCGTTCAGGCTGCCCACGTCCGCGACCGTGAACGAGCCGTCCGCGGCGCGACGGAACTCCACGTGGCGACGCGACACGGTCACGTCGTCCAGGAAGATGTCGCTCTGCGGATGACGCCCGGCCGTGGTCAGGTCACCGTCCAGCAGGAAGCGGCTGCCCGAGTTCGGACCGCGGCGCACCACCAGGAGCGCCGAGCCGAGCGGCAGCGCGTCGACGGCCGCCTGCGCCTCCGGAGAGAGCGTCGGCATCTGCGTCTGGCCGGTGACCTCGGCATCGTAGGCCTCGATGCCCGAAATGGAAATCGTGGATGTGGTCTCGGACGCACGCTCCGGGACCGCACCGGGCCGCAGCGGCGCACCGCAGTTGGAGCAGAAGCGGCTGTTCTCCGCGTTGCGGTTACCGCACCTCGTACACACCAGGGCCGACATGGACGGATCCTCCTGCCGCGGCTGCCCCCCAGGGGCATGGGACGCGTACGGGTCGGAGGCGAACCCTCCACCCGCACTTGAGGCTGACGGTTCCCCGAAACCTATGCGTCCGGACTGGGCAGGGTCAACAGACGGCGCGCCCTGACCACCGGGAATGTCACCGACCTGGTCCCGGAACAGCGGGCGGTCGCCGCTCTGGCCCTCCGCGTCTCCATGGCGCGGTGCACGGTGTCGGGCAGTCGCGTTGTCGCTGCCCTCTCCTCGTGCGCTCTTGCCGAACAACTTCGCAAACAACTTCACGGGCGATTCCCCTTGACCGAAACAGACCCGCCCGTGGGGCAGGACGAACACTGATCGAACACACCGGTCGACCCGGACATCCTCACAACGTCCGTATCCACCAGACAGTTTCCACCACGCACCACCCATTCGGTGCGCCGACCCCCCGCAACCTCATGCCCTCGCCGGACGACGCCCATGCACTCCCGGTTCACTGGGAGGACGACCGAGCGTAGTCAGGCTGCTTCGCAGCCCGCAAGGCATCCACAATGATCTTCGTCGCACGCTCCACCGTGACGGTGGCCTGCTCCTTCTCGAGAGTCTGTACCACGCCTCCGGGGATGTTGAGCGCCGGCTCGAGGTCTTGCGGCTTACCGATGACCTTGAAACGATAGGGCTGAGTGATCTTGTTCCCGTCGACACTCACGCCCTTGCCGGAGTCGGCCAGATAGGTGCTGGCGACGACCCGTACACCGTTCACCTGGATCGCCTCCGCACCGGCGGCGCGCAGCTCCTGGATCGCGTCAAGCAGCATGTCCGCCTTGACCGTCCCCTTCGTGTCGTTGATCGTCAGCGTGATGCCGGGTCCCTGCGCCGCCACCGTGCCCGCCAGAATGCCGAGTTGCTTCTCCTTCTCAGCGGTCTGCTTGCGGGCCTCCGCAGCCTGGTTCGAGCTGTTCTCCAGCTCGGTGCGCTGATCTTCGAGACCCTGCTTCTCGTCTTCTAGACGCTGCGTACGGTTGTCGAGTTCATCGAGGATGCGTACGAGATCCTCTTGACGCGCGCCGCGCAGGGCGCTGCCGCTGTCGCTGTTGGAGGCCACCTGGACGGCCAGGCCGAAGCCCAGGCCGAACAGAAGCAGGGCGACGATGAGTTGCGCGCGCGTCACCCGCGGCGGCCACAACCCCTTCACGAGCCGCTGCCGGCCGCTCAGCGACGGCTCGTCCTTCTCGTCATGCTGCTCGGGCCCCGAACTCTCGGGCGCCGCGGCCGGGACCTCTTCGGGAAGTTCCCTGCGCAGCCGGTTCTCGGGTGTCTCGCCTTCGTTGCTCATCGGCCTCACGCCCGGAACACGTGCCGGCGGATCGCCGCGGCGTTGGAGAAGATACGGATGCCGAGGACGACCACGACGCCGGTGGAGAGTTGGGCGCCCACGCCCAACTTGTCGCCCAGGAAGACGATCAGTGCGGCCACGACCACGTTCGACAGGAAGGAGACCACGAAGACCTTGTCGTCGAAGATGCCGTCGAGCATCGCCCGCAGCCCTCCGAAGACGGCGTCCAGCGCCGCCACGACGGCGATCGGAAGGTAAGGCTCGACGACCGCCGGAACCTCGGGCCGGACCAACAATCCAGCCACGACTCCCACGACGAGGCCCAGTACGGCGATCACGATGTGCCCTTCTCTGTGCTCGGCTGTGCTGTACGTACGATCACACTCGGTGCGGCGGACAACTGGACGTCCTTTTCGACGGAAATGGCGGTCCGGATGCCGTAGTTCTCCTGCAGGGCGTGCAGATACAGGCCGTCGGCACTGTTCTGGAACCTGGTGCTGAGCCGCTCGCCGTCCCCCACCGCCAGCACCGTGTAGGGCGGCACCAGCGGCTTGTTGTCGACCAGTATCGCGTCACCCGCTGCCCTGATCGCCGACAGTGCCGTCAGCCGCTGCCCGTTGATCGAGACGGCCTCCGCGCCGGACTCCCAGAGCCCGTTGACGACCCGCTGCATGTCACGGTCGCGGACGCGCCCGGTGTCGGAGAACCCGCTGGTCTCACGAGGATTGCCGTCGCCGCCCTCGGTGGCTTCCTTGGCGTCGTTCACGACGAGCTTCACACCGGGCCCGTGGACGGCGACGGCACCCGACAGGACGCCCACCAGATCGGCCTGGCCGCTGCCCCCCTGCTTCTTCAACGCCTCGTTCTGCTTGGCGCTCACATCGTCACGCAGGGTGTCGACACCGCTCTCGAGCTTGTCCGCGGACGCGGTCTCCCGCTCGACGCGGTCGATGAGCTCCTGGCGCTCCTTGGCAACGACCGGGGCGGCAATCCGCGCGTTCGCCGCGCCCACGGTCACCACCAGGGCCGCGAGGACGAGACCGGCCGCGAGGCCCAGCTTCGCCCGCACCGTTTTCGGCATGCCGCCGGCACCCTCGGTCTGCCTACGGGCGGCCGCCTCGGCGTATCCGTCGTCGAGGCTGTGATCCATGACGTTGGTGAGCAGCGACATGGAGGCGTCCGGGCGCGGGGGGCGCGGAGGTGTGCTCCGAATGGGGGGCTGCTGCGGCATGCCGCACATCGTCGCACGTCGCGGGTGCTACCTCCGAATGGCCCCACCGGCGTGCCGGACAGGCCCCTTTGAGGGCACTTGTCCGGCACACGCGCGTGCTGTCCGTTTCAGCGACCTGCGCTGTCCACGACGGCAGCCCACTCGTCGAGCAGGGCCTCCGCGGACGCGTCGTCGGGCCCCTCCGCCCACAGATGCGTCACCGCCTCGGCGGGGTCGGGAAGCACCATCACCCAGCGCCCGTCCGTCTCCACCACCCGTACGCCGTCGGTCGTGTCCACGAACCGGTCCCCGGCCGCCTCCACGACCCGGCGCATCACCAGGCCCTTGACAGCCCAAGGAGTGGCCAGGTCGCGCTTGAGGACATGCGCCCGCGGAATCCGCGCGTCGATCTGGCTCAGCGTGAGCTGCGTCCGCGCCACCAGCCCGATCAGTCGTACGAAAGCCGCCGCGCCGTCGAAGACGCTGCTGAACTCCGGAATGATGAATCCGCCGCGCCCGTCACCGCCGAAGATCGTCGACTCCTCGCGTCCGACCCTCGTCAGATCGTCCGGAGACGTCGTCGTCCACTCCACCTGCGTCCCGTGGTACGCCGCCACCTGCTCGGCGATCCGCGTGGTGGTCACCGGCAGCGCCACCCGCCCACTGCGCCGCTCCGCGGCCACCAGGTCGAGCATGACGAGCAGGGCCCGGTCGTCCTCGACGATCCGTCCCTTCTCGTCGACGAGCGAGAGCCGCTCGCCCACCGGGTCGAAACGCACCCCGAACGCGGCCCGCGCGGATGCGACGATCTCGCCCAGCCGCACCAGACCGGCCCGCCGCGTGTCCGCCGTCTCCGTGGGCCTGGATTCGTCGAGACCGGGATTGATGGTCAGGGAGTCCACACCGAGCTTGCCCAACAGGCTGGGCAACACCAGCCCCGCACTGCCGTTCGAGGCATCCACGACCACCTTCAGACCGGATTCGGTGATGCCGGTGGTGTCGACATTCCTGAGCAGTGATCCGGTGTACGAGTCGAAGACGCTGGCCGGGAAGTGCAGATCCCCGATCTCACCCGGGAACGCACGCCGGTACTCCTGCCGCGCGAACACCCGGTCCAGCTTCCGCTGACCCCCTTGCGACAGGTCGGCACCCTGCTCATCGAAGAACATGATGTCGACGGAGTCCGGCACCCCGGGAGTCGTACGGATCATGATCCCGCCCGCACTGCCCCTGGCGGTCTGCTGACGAGCCACTGGCAGCGGTACGTTCTCCAGGTCGCGGACGTCGATGGCGCTGGCCTGCAAGGCTGAGATGACCGCCCGCTTCAGCGCTCGGGCGCCTCGGGAGTGGTCGCGGGCCGTGGTGACGGTGGAGCCCTTCTTGAGCGTCGTCGCGTACGCCCCCGCGAGGCGCACGGCGAGTTCCGGAGTGATCTCCACGTTCAGGATTCCGGTGACACCGCGGGCGCCGAAGAGATGCGCCTGACCGCGCGACTCCCAGATCACCGAGGTGTTGACGAAGGCGCCGGCCTCGATGGTCTTGAACGGATAGACGCGTACGTTTCCCTGGATGATCGATTCTTCACCGACGAGGCATTCGTCGCCGATGACAGCGCCGTCCTCGATCCTCGCGGCCCGCATGATGTCGGTGTTCTTCCCGATCACGCAGCCCCGCAAATTGCTGTGCTGGCCGATGTACACGTTGTCGTGGACCACGGCCCTGTGCAGAAAGGCCCCGCTCTTGACGACGACGTTGGAGCCGACGACGGTGTGCTCACGGATTTCGGCGTCCGCCTCGACCTTGGCGTAGTCGCCGATGTAGAGAGGGCCTCGCAGTACGGCGTCGGCGTGCACCTCGGCGCCTTCGGCGACCCATACGCCCGGGGAGATCTCGAAACCGTCGATCTCGACGTCGACCTTGCCCTCCAGGACGTCGGCCTGCGCCTTCACATAGCTCTCGTGGGTGCCGACGTCCTCCCAGTAGCCCTCGGCGATATAGCCGAAGACCGGCTTGCCCTCCTTCATCAGCTGAGGGAAGACATCGCCGGACCAGTCGACGGAGACATCGGCGTCGACGTAGTCGAAGACTTCGGGCTCCATCACGTAGATACCCGTGTTGACGGTGTCTGAGAAGACCTGGCCCCAGGTCGGTTTCTCCAGGAAGCGCTCGACCTTGCCCTCTTCGTCCACGATGGTGATGCCGAATTCAAGGGGGTTCGGTACACGCGTCAGGCAGACGGTGACCATCGCACCCTTTTCCTTGTGGAAATTGATGAGGTCGGTGAGATCGAAGTCGGTCAGAGCGTCACCGGAGATCACCAGGAAAGTATCGTCCTTCAACGCCTCCTCGGCGTTCTTGACGCTCCCGGCAGTACCGAGTGGCTTCTCCTCATTGGCATAGCTGAGCTCCATACCGAGCTCCTCGCCGTCACCGAAATAGTTCTTGACCAGCGAGGCCAAGAACTGGACAGTAACGACGGTCTCGTTGAGCCCATGCCTTTTGAGCAGCCGCAGCACGTGCTCCATGATCGGGCGGTTCACCACCGGCAGGAGCGGCTTGGGCATGCTTGAGGTCATGGGACGAAGGCGTGTGCCTTCGCCTCCGGCCATCACGACGGCCTTCATGTCGGAAGCGTCCTCCTTGAAGAGACGACGGTCTAGCCGACTTCACCCGTCCTGATTGTCCCGCAGTTTTCGAGTGCGGGCCATCCGGGCACTTCAGCTGCCCCATCGGGCCGAGCTCAATCGGCCATGGCGTCCGCCCTGAGAAGCCGGCGGACCTGCACCACGTAGAGGACTCCTGCCCACCAATAGAGGGTTGTACCCCACCCGGCGAACGCCCATCCGAAAATCGCGGCGAGTGAAGCGAGCCATCCGCTTCCGTCGCTGAGCAGCAACAGAGGGAAGGCATACATCAGGTTGAAGGTGGCCGCCTTCCCGAGGAAGTTCACCTGCAGCGGCGGATAGCCGTGACGCCGGAGGACTGCCACGACCACCAGCAGAACCAACTCGCGCGCCAGAAGCACAGCCGTCAACCACAGCGGCAGAATCTCGCGCCAGGTGAGCCCCACAAGAGTGGACAGAATGTAGAGCCTGTCCGCCGCGGGATCGAGCAGTCGGCCGAGGCTGCTGATTTGGTTCCAGCGCCGCGCGAGCTTCCCGTCGAGATAGTCGCTGACGCCGCTCAGCATGAGCACGAGCAGCGCCCAGCCGTCACTCTTGGGACCGCCGAACTCCGGCCGGAGGATCAGCCACAGGAAGACGGGTACGCCGACGAGGCGCGCCATGCTGAGGATGTTCGGGATGGTGAGGACCCGGTCCGTCTGGACGCGGGTCTCCTGGACCTCCACCCGGGGGCCTCCTGTGGGAAACGAGCCAACGATGCCCCCTGACCTTACCCGCAGCGCTCGCGTCGAGGTGCGGAGGGGTGGTGGAGCCACCTCGAAAACGGACTTGGCCCTGAACGCAGAAAACCCCCGTACCGTTTTCCCGGTACGGGGGTTCTCCCTAAATTTAGTTCGGCGGCGTCCTACTCTCCCACAGGGTCCCCCCTGCAGTACCATCGGCGCTGTGAGGCTTAGCTTCCGGGTTCGGAATGTAACCGGGCG